>JBBISZ010000024.1:0-15530 GCA_037441045.1 Deltaproteobacteria bacterium
GAGACAGTTCCCCGGCATACACACAGAGCGCTCACAATTATCCTGTTTATTACTACAATTCTGGCAGGATAAAACCATGGCAGATACTATAAATAAAATAACCGTTGCAGATCTCATAATTTACATCCCTGAAACGATAAGATTATATATGTATGTTATTATTACAGCCAGAGCCATCGGTGGTCCAAAAGGTATAAAGATACTCTCCTTCATGGTGGATCTCTCAGCATTCTTCAGTCTGAACCTTACAAGAAGTGCAAGGGCAAATATTCCGCCAATTATAGCAGAGATTACCACCCAGTTTATTATCAGAGGATAACCCATAAATGAACCTATTACTCCTGCAAATTTTACATCGCCGGCTCCAAAACCACCCAACAGATACACTATCAGATATATCCCGAATGCTATTGCAAACCCCATAAGACTTATAAGAAATCCGTTCGTCCCCATAAAAATAAACCATAATAAAAACCCCAATAATATAGAGGGATACAACAGAATATTATAAATTTTCCTCTCTCTAAAATCTGTAATAGATGCAATAAAGCCAATAACAAAAAGGACTGAGAATGTCAGCCATTCAAACATATCATTATTTTAATAAGATACCACTATAAAGTCAATCTATATCCTGGTTCTGTATGGAACCCTGATATTAAATATAAAATACACCTGAGCAACAAACCAGATTGTTCTATTGAAATCCCCAATTTCAAAGATCGGTGAATCTCTCTTAACCTCCTGAGGAATATAAAAATATGTATCTACACCACCAGAGATCAAAAATTTTTTTGTAATCTTTACAATATTATCCAGTTGTAAATTGAGTCCGGGCCTTAAGAAATTCATATATCCATTTTTATCAAACACACTATCGGAATGAATAAACATATAAGTAACATTCAAGCCAAGTCCGAGAGATGATATCAGCCCCTGTGATTTAATCAAGGGCAGTCCCAGCGAAATAGGTCTAAAATTTATACCGTAAATCCCTGTATGTTTATATGTCGGCGATATTATCAAAGATTCAGGAATAAAAAGATAGGTAATTCTCAATTCATCCCTGCCCTCAATAAAACCTCTATACTTTTTTGGAACCTTTGAGCCATGCGATTGTAAAAATTCTCTATCTAAAAGGGCATACATGTCCAGTTTGAGAGAATAATGAAAAGTCTGATCATCTGATATTGCGCCATATATATAATTGAGGGCAGGTCCCGCGCCCAGATTTAGAGGAACAGATACCATCTCTTTTGCAAATATGTTTTGAGATAAAATTATAAATAAAACAAATAGAATTTTTTTATTCATAATGAGTTATTTCAAAAACATAAAAGCATCTGTTATAATATATCCGAGCCCTTCACGATATAAAAACATAGATCTTATTTCAATACGCTCAATTGATGAAAATGACTCCATAACAGAACAAAGAATAAGAAGAAGCATACCGAGACTCTTTATATCATAGTCAGGAGATTCTGTAGAATTGAACAGGAATGTCTTGAGCGTATCCTTTTCAAGTATAAGATCATCCACACTTCGCAAAAAGGACATCAACACACTTACCCCGGTCTTCTTATCAACGAGTTTTAAGTTTTTATTATCAACACAAATTGATAGTCTTAGATCTCCTGGTGCAGTCTCCTGAACCAGAAAAGACATTCCCTCAATAAATTCACAAGAACCGTGTGCAAGATTAATAGCCTCAATTGAATCTTTGATACCTTTATGAATCTCCACCCCCGATTCTGGCAACCTGTCATATATGACTTTCTTTAAAATTATCGGCGGCTCTATTTGAGAGGCAAATATCATTAATTCCTGAGAATTCAACGCCAGATGAGTAGTAACAACCGATGCGCCTGCGATTTTCAGTATCCTCAGAGCATCATAATAAAGAATTATGCTACCTCTCTCCTTTGCAGAGTCAATAATCCGCCTGATCTCATCTCTATCCTTAGATGGGATATGAAGAATGCTCATCTCTTATTATCACCGCTCTCCCATTGACCGGGCTGATGTCCACTCTTCTCTTCCAATCTTTCCTTCCTCTTCCTTACAGAGTCCATTTCCATATTAATCTGCTCTCTTAAGGCCGGTCTGGATGATGCGATAGTCAAACATCTATCATATATACTGAGTGACTTTTCAAGATGATTTCTCTGGGCAAGAAAAGATGCAGCCTTGATGCAGATATCAATGTCCTCCTTATTTTCATCAACAAATGTTTGAATATTCTGATCTATTGCCGAATCAGGAATATTTGCAAAAATATCAAATATCTTTCCTATGGCAATCTTCTTTACGGGCTCAATAATTACAGCCTTTTTAAGGACTTTAATGGCAGCATCATTGTTCCCTTTGTCAATATACTTTTTTGCAATTGAATAATATACCTCAAGAAGGTCTATTTTATATTTTTCCCCTTCTGTCTCCAGATGCTGAGCCAGAATCTCCCAATCTTCCACATTCTCATGAAGTCCACTTCTTGCCTCAATAAAAAATCTCCTTGCATAACTGATTCTTGCATTTGATAAAGAATCTTTTATCTTCTGACTATCGGGCTTTTTTGAAAGACCTTCCATATAATATTTTATTGCAGAGGCATAATCCTGTCTTGCCATAGCCTCATCTCCGAGTTTTTCAGGAGATCTTTGACAGGAGACAAGACTCAAAATAGAAAAATAGAGGCAAAAAATAATAATAACTTTTCTCATTTTTTCACCTTCACATTGAGTACGATATCAATTGGAATCTTCTCAAGCCTCTTCAGGTTCTGCTTCTCTTCATCATTAAGAAGTGCCATCTCCTCTATAAATTTTGCAGCCCTCCCATAATCTCCATCCCCTTCAATCGTGAGAAGCAGTTGGGATAGAGACTTCAATGCATCTCTAAATTTTTCAAGATTTACGCTATAAAGACCTAACTTACTATCGTATACTATACCTCCCTGTTTCATCAGATAGTTGAGCTGTATAACACACCCCTTTGAGTGATCCTCAGCCGCACCAAATCTGATAGTTCTGAATATGCTTGCAAGATGTGTCACATAGGCATTCATCTCCTCCTCGGGCTTGATAAGACCCTTTTTGATAAAAAATTGAAGATTATAGAGTCCAAGTATATCCGCCTTTGCCTCCTCAATGGTAGAATACCTGTCCTTTAATGCATTCCTGACAGTCTCCTGAGTCTGTACTTTATTTTTTACAACATAGTTCACCCCGAGTGGATGTGCCAGTTCGTGAAGTAGTGCATGTTGAAAAAACGAATCTCTGTTAATATATTTATGTTGTGAGTTATCTATCAACTCCTTCCCAATAGGAAGAAGAATCTTTTCAAATTTGGCGTCTATTACATTTCTAAACATTATGGTCTTTGCACCCTTCTGTTCTCTTACCTTTTCATCATTCGGGAGTGACGCCGCAATAGACTTTATACCTGCGTTTGCCTGTCCACTATACTGGAGCACATAATAAACACCTATGGGGCTGTGTGCACCTGCTGTCTTCTTCTTGTATTCATCGGACACTGGCAGGGCATTTTCAAGATCAAGAGCAAATGAATCAAATGTCCTGATATCCTGAGAGGCTTTAACATCGGTCATCATAATCACACCCTCATAACCCGCCTTATAACCAAAAAGCATATCATCATAAGTCTCATAAGGTGCCACCGCAGCATCTACAAGATGGTCCTTGAGATCCAGCCACGCCACATCAGATTCAAAATACTTATCATTCAAAATAGCCTCAGATCTCAACTTTAGATATTTTTTCAATGATTCGTTTTTTGTAAGCTCTGACGCCTCGTTCAGTATCTTACTTATTACCTTTACCTCCTCCTCATATTCCTTATGGAAAGGAACGGCATATAACCATTTATCATGAGACCTTTTAATTACCGTAAAAGTGGAGATCATCTCATCTTTTTTCTCAGGGTGATTCTTAATAAAAGTCTCAAACTCCTCCTTTGAGATATCATCAGGATAAAAACCTCCTCCCGGAGGTCTTACAAAATTTTTATAAAATGGCCTGTTCTCCTCTATCCTATCAAATGGACCATAATTAATCTTAAATAGAGATAGTAGATTCTTATTGCCACTCTTTTTTATCTCCTCAATAACCTCCATATTTTTTGAAAAGTTCTGTTTTAAGAAAATTCTGTCAATATACGGACCTGTCTCAAGTAATTTAAGAATACATTTCTGCTCTGAATCTGGAAGTCCCTTTATATCCACAACCGAATTATATACATCAAATTTCTTAAGCAGATTATTCATATCTTCAGCGTACAAAAAGAATGAAGGAATTAACAATAAAATAAAGACAGACACTAATCTTTTCATATCCGACCTCCATAATTGAGTCGTTTTATAGCCCAACAATGTAAATTCTGCAATTATAATTTATTTTCATTTTCCAAAAATTGATATATCCTTCACTTCATTATGGTGCTATCTATCTTTGAAAAAGAGAAGATTTCAAATGAAAAGAGATTCTGGTTGAGGACTACGCGCACATGTAATAACCACTGCATATTCTGTCACGACTCTGAGATTCAGAACGGAGAGATCATAGGCGTAGATACTCTCAAAACTGAGATAAAAAAGGCAAAGGCGGATGGATTTACAAGGCTTATCCTCTCGGGAGGAGAACCAACAATTCATCCCGACATCATCAGTCTTGTGGATTATGCAAAAATGCTCGGATTTGACTGGATACAATTGATCTCCAATGGAAGGATGTTTGCATACAGAGATTTCACCTCAAAAATTGTAAGAGCGGGACTAAATGAGGTAACTATATCATTCCACTCCCACGAAAAGAAAATCTCCGACTATCTTACAGGAGTTAGGGGTTCATACGAGCAGACAATAAAAGGTATCGAAAATCTCAAAAGAAATAATATCGTTATCTCCATTGACATCGTGATCAATAAACTAAATTACAGGCATCTTACAGAATCCATAAAATTCTTTTATTCCACTCTCAATATTACTGAATTTGATTTGCTTCACCTGACCCCTTTTGGAAGGGGGCTTGAAAATTACAACATACTTAATATAGAACCCGAGTCCGAAAGAAGAGAGATCAAAAAGGCAATAAGATACGCTCAGAAGAATAAAATCGTCCTCTGGACAAATAGGGTTCCACCTGAAATCCTTGAAGGGAATGAGGAGTATATTCAGGATCCTCATAAGATACTTGATGAAATATATGGTAGAAGTGATATATTCAATAATTATCTTGAAAATGGATTACTGGAATGTAGATCAAAAACAAGATGTGAATACTGCTTTGTAAGGGATTTTTGTGAGTATCTCATTAATATTAAAACCATTTATCTCAAGAGGAAGATTGACAGACTACTAATAGATTATCATCAGACAGAGAAAGATATTGAGAATCTTTTTGATCATATCTTATTTAATGCCACAATAATTACCACTCCTGAGATCTTAAAAGAGATACGAGCAGAGATAATTAATAGTCGCAAAGAACTGATTATAAAGACTGAGAACCTGAATAATTTAGAAGAAATTATCAAAATGTATCAGCCATCATCAATAATCTCAAGCAACAGTAAGATTCTCTCTCTTTCGGGGCTAAAAAAAATTTTCATCCTCACAAACAAAAATATAAAATATTTAAACAATTCCACTCTGTTAAAAAGAGTAGAACTACTATTCCCAAATGCTGAAAATCTTATAAAGGAGACAGAAGAGGTCCCAGATATAAAAACTGTTATGAACACAGTCAGAAAATATCAGTTGAGGGTATCCAATCTACCAGTATGCATAAGTGGTAATTTTTTCAGAAATAATCCCTTTACCTTTAAAGCCAATTTTATATCCAGAGGGCGTTTTGACCTCGACAGAATTGCAAAAGAATTCTTACTAAACCACAATTATCATAAATCTCTGAGATGTAAAAGTTGTATACATATGACACAATGTGAAGGAATACATATAAACCATATCAGGAGGTTCGGTTTTAAGATATTAAGACCCGTAAAATTATGAACAGAATTGCAATCATCAATCATTATGTAGATAATACAGAAGGATTCTATGGTAGAATACTGGAGGGGGCAAAAAGGGAAAATTTGAAAGATATCATTGCAAACTTAGTAGATGTAGATATATTTCAGAAAATAATACTGCAGACCAACAGACCCGATATTTTTTCTAATTATAAGAACATTGAGATTGAGGATACATCCCGAATACCAGAATTTGGGGCAAGAATAAAACAGGCAATTAAAAACCAGAAAAAAATTCAACTATTCTATACAGGAAGTGGATCATCAGTATTTCTTGATCCTGAAAAGATAAGAAGATACATCTCTCTCTTAAAACCAGGCTCAATTCTGGCAAATAACCTTTATTCCACTGATTATTTCTTTATTGATTTAAGAGAACCTATGGACAGAATTGAAGATATAAAACTGGATAATTCCTTCTCTCGCAAAATAATTGAGAGATACAGGCTCAAAGGGTTGGAGATAGAGAGAAATGAGTACTCATTATTTGATATGGATGGGCCTCTGGATATTCTTGCATTAAAACTTTCAGGCAGGGGCGGAAAGAATTTGAAAAGGTATCTTAAGACTACTCAACTGGATAATAAAGTACTTACTGACTCTCTTTATAATTTTACAGATAAAGATTGTGAGATCCTCTTCTGGGGAAGAATCTCGGAATTCCTGATTACATTCTTAAGATACAGAACTGCATGCAGAACCAAATTTGTTATTGAAGGGAGAGGGCTTGTATCTCAGGGCGATCTCAATTTTTACTCATTATTTCTTGATTCAAAGCCCAATATTTTTCAAAGACAATTCTATAAGAAACTTGAAACATACTGCAATACATTATTTGTTGATTCAAGGATAATATTTGCCCATTACCAACTAAAGCCATTTAGAGAAGATAGATTTGCACTTGATATGCTTGATAAAGATAGAATAAACAATAAAAGGCTCAGCCGGTTGTGCAAACTGTCAAAAATTTCAACAATTCCGGTAATTTTCTGTAATCACTCATTTTTGAACTCAGGTATCCCCCTCCTAATTGATTATATATGGACAAAAATGGGATTCAGAGGTTCAAAATTCGGCAGCGGAATAATCAAAGATATAGTAAAATAACTCAAACAACCTTAAAGAGTAAAAGAAATAATGGAGAAGGGACAGAAAAAATACAATTCTGCCCCATATAATCTCCTACTTTTTCGGTCTGATGCCTTTGGGCCTTGGATTTGGTCTCCAGTTCATCTTACACCTCCTGATGTTTATCTCTCAAGCCAGAAGATAATTCTTCCGACCATACTGCCAGCAGTACCCGATGGCAGACCAAAGTCTGCACCAGTACCTCTTATATATTGACCTGTCGAGGTCTGAATCATAAGTTCTACAGAACCCTGTTGCTGACCCGCACCGGTACCGGGCTTACGAGTAACAACCTGTGGTTTTGAGGGTAATCCCCTTCCAACCTGCAGACCGCTCCAGAGTAGATTCGCCCTTGCATTGTCCGTAGTAATCTGGTTGAGCCCACCTGTTGTAAAGTCTACAACTCGGAGTTTTGTATCACCTATATAACCTCGCTCAACAAATGCCTTTTGCCAGTTACCACCAGAGATCTCATCCCTTGGAACAAATGATGTTATAAAGACATTAAAACTGAATGCTATAGGTGCAGTAATCACCTTCTCGCCCCGATTCATCTCAAAGTACCAGCCCTGAGGATCATATGCCGCTGTTGCTGGATTGGTAACCTTGCTCAGATTGCCTTCTGAAAGAGTAGAGGCATTTGGATCGTCCTCAATTACATCTCTAATCCCGTAGAATTTCATTATCTTATCGTTGTCCTTGTAAAGGACATTAGATTTATCTCCTGCCCCGATAAATACATATACCTGTTCAAAACTATTAACTGCCACCGATGGAGGCGCCCAGAATGACTGCCACTCTTTATCATCACCATATGCACTTGAACAGCAAGCACAATTTAGTGCACATCTCTTCTTTCCTACTTTCTGTCCGCAGGCGAGCGTTCCACCACAACAAGTACAGTCTCTACACTGTTTTTTCCTGCATGCCTTTTTACCACTCTTTGCTGCAACTGCAGGCGCGGCAAAGAGTCTATTCCCCTTCCAGCAATTGCTCGTGACTCCTCCACTACAGGTTCTGACTATCCCGCTGCTGATTGCACCAAACTGAGATAGATCAAACCTCCAGACCTGTCCTCCCAGATCCCCTGCATAGACAGTCTCAATATATCCATCGCCATTCTTATCAAAACCCCTTACCTGACCGGCAAGTGCATATCTCATAAATCTTCTATCGTCCGTTGCTGATGGATCAAAACCGAAGACCCACAATTTCTGCATAGTCTTAAGATCCAGAACTATAAGCGCCCTGCCTGACATTTGATTATTGGAGGTGTCATAGGTTGGTATCCCTCCAGATTCTGCCGTAGGATCACTCTCAGGTGCATAACCTGCTCCGAATATTGCAACCCATCTCTCTCTCTGGGATGCCCCGCTATCACAACCACCTACATCATTGCATATTCTCACCTTACCAATAACTGGCGTAGATGTAGTCTTTGCGAGGTATTTACTTGAACCTGCTCCATCAGGATCTGCATAACCAAATTCACCTACAAAGACGGGCTGAACTGGATTATCTACATCAGTTGAAATTCTTGTTACATCAAGGGCGAATACAGATCTTCCGCCCAGTCCGAGACCTGATACAAGGTAGGTCTTCCATTCACACGACGCATAAGTATAAGGCCATGGGCAATCTTTGGTAGTATCATTTGCATTTGAATATATCCAGACATCTGATACCTGAGGCGTTGCATCAACAAAGTATCTCCTGTAAAGAATATCAGATGTAATGTACTTTCCACCATCCCAGTTGGAGACAGTTGATATATAAGGTACGCCGGTATCCCATGAAAAATATTTTTTCCCCTGTGCCCATGATGGGACAATCTCTCTTAAATCTGCAAGTACTGCTTTCGGAACAAACGACCATATCTCTCTACCAGAATTGGCAACATTGACATAGGTACCAGGAGTTGTTGGTACACCATTTGCATCTACAGTACAACCAGAAGTCTCTGCCACATAAATAGCGTGCAATTGCCCATCATTGGCTCCCATATAAAGCACCTTGGGTCTACAGAAGTTTCCAGCCACAAAGTATCCGTACGCTGGATCCGTTACCTGAGTGCCCGTGCTTAGATTTGAGACATTTACATCTGAGTAAAATATATTTGGCCGACCTACAAGCACGGGATCATTTCTTACATCTCCAAGTGTCCATGACACAAGTCTTGAGCCACCATCCCAGTAAGATCTCAAACCTTTATGCATTGTCTCGAGAACCTGACCTCTCTCATCAGCCGAACTGTAAAGAAGACCAAGATCAGATGCATTGATGCTTGCATTATCAAGTCTATAAATATTTCCACCTTTGTTGGTATAAATTCTTCTGGAAGTTGCGGGATTACCTGAAACCCATGAGCCAAGTCCTGAACCAGCATCCCACAAGGCTGATCTTGAATTTATATGTCTACCTTCAGAAAATACAACAGTGACAGGCACCACAGGTAAAGGACAGGTGGATTGATCTCCAAATCTATAAGCCACCAGATGACCTTCAAACATAGTGCTGGTGGTAGGTGTGAAAAATGGGGCAATATATCTATTTGCATTGCAATCCCATGGTTCAAATGGATCTACATCGATAACAGGCGATGCAAGCCAGTATGTTTCATTGACATTTACATTTCGACTCCAGAGACTATTGAAGTAATGATGAACCGCCCTTGCTACACCTTTCATACATTCAGGATTGGTAGAATTCTGACAGTCATAGCCGAAAGTATCATCAGCATTTGTAGGTGCTAATGTTTTATAAGTTTTGCCCATACCATATTGACCGGCAAGTTCGTATACCTGAGCATCCTTATCCCCAATTATTATTACATCAGTTGAGACACCCTGTCTCATGCAGTTTGTCTGATGATTTATTGGGAGATAGGGACATCGTGCACCCCAGTATGTCTGAGGATATGGATTTGGATTCGCCTGATATACCGAGTCTGGATCAGGTACCATATCGTATCGGGCAAGATACATTGCTACATCATCCAGATAATGAGTTCCATTGTTCGGAAAGATAACCGGGCCATCGGCACCATCCCCATCCTGATCACCTATTGTGGAAAGGATGGTATCCTGATCCTGAGATGAATGCTGTGTGACAAACGCAAGGATAAATGCCCTGTTACCCAGATAAGACTGATTATTGAGATCATAACTCAAACTTGAAATATTACCATTCCCCCATGGAGATGGATATGCAGCAACATCTGGACTGAAGTATGGAGCAATACCCATAAAATAATTTCTAATCTCCACAAATGCCTCAGCGATTGGGAACCACCCCTTCGGCAACCTATTGATGCTGGCACTATTCAGAAACATATTTTCTATTGATGTAATGGTAAAGTTTGGATTTGCATCATTGCTTGTAATAAACTGTGCAATACTACCACCCCTTCCATCATTTGTAATTGGCAATCTTCTATTGAAGGTGGCGTGTCCATATCTATAATCGTTTCCAAACATATCGGGTCTCAGATACCCAATTTGAGCATTTGGCGAATTCCTGGCGAGCAGAGCCAGAAGAGCTGCATAATATGTTGAAAAGTAATAATTAAACTCATCTGCTGTATAACTTCTATAAGGAAAACTTCTGGTTACATACCCGGGATAAAATCCTACTGTCAATCCTACAGTACAGGCTCTACCTGCATTAGAAAGTGTCATATAGGGAGCTGCTGTCTCAGGAAATAATTTATAAGTATTTGTAAAAAAGTTGGTATTACACTGCCCTGCCGTAAAATTCACATTCCCTGTTGCAAGTCCAAAATACCTCCTGGGACAGGTGCCAAAACAGCCTGCAGGACATCCAGAAGCTCCTGTACAATCCAGATAGACATTCTTGGGATAAGCCCAATCCATCATCGTCTTACTATCAGGCAGAAAGATCATAACATTTGGTTTTGCTGGAGCCTGAAGAGTATATGCCTCCTCCATACCTGCACCTGCAAAGGTATTCCTTCCTGCAAACAGAAGCCCGATTACAACTATAGAAGTTATAAATATTTTTCGCATCGGGCACCTCCTACATATAATTGCTGGTACCTGTCTGAACAGGACCAAACTTATAATATACAATAGATTCAGTAAGTGATTTGCTTGGACCTGCACCTGTCACATAGAAGAAGTACACTTTATGAACCCACTTATTATCACTACCTGGTATTGGCATATCTCTATCCTGCTGTATCCTTGCAAACGCCTGCTGATTGGCATTTAAGGGATTAGAAAAATTAAAAGGTTTGCCTGTTGAATAATCTGCCATCGGACCTGTTCTGAAACAACACATTTCATTCACTGTAGCGCTCGCTGGATTCACTGCCGGGTCAAGACAGTTCATTGCTACCACCTGACAGAGGCCAATTATTGGATGATTCTGCACCTGCCCTGGCGCTGTCCCATTTACAACATTAAATGGAATAGGTGTGGTCACAGGAATTGCTGAGTTAGTTAATTGTCTCACCACTGTATGAACTCCTGCCTCAGATGCCATTGAAGCAAGTCTCTTTACACGAAATCCTCTCTCAATATCTTTTTCAATTGTAGAACTATACAATGCCATATATGCAAGGGCAGTAAGTGAGAATATCATAAGCAAGACAACAAACATAGCAATACCTTTATTATTCTGTTGGGAAAACATGGCTTTCTCCTTATTTATCATTATAATCGTCCTTTAATCCAAAAGTATTTTTTAAGCCTTTCATACCCTGATAGAGTCTCCACCTGTATCCAGGCTTCTTGTCACTCAGTGTATAACTCCCTATTTTTGCACCACTTCCGAGCACTGTAGATTCAGAAAGTCCTGATATGCCTGTCCCACCAGCAGGTCCTTCTTTCTGATAGTCCGATTTTTCACTCTTTGCCAGAATACTATATTGAACTACCCTTACATCAGAAGCCTGATCAACCGTTGTGAAATTGAAATCATCAACAAGCCACTTTCCTCCATGATTGGGATTCTGTCTAACGATGTTGTCAGGAATATTATTCCCTCCCACTGGTACCCAGAAACCGAAACTGAGCTGCAGAGTACCAATATTCTCTGCCAGTGGTATCGCAGGATTAAACTGAACTGGATTAGAGCCATTTGGTATCAGAGTGTTGACCATAAGCACGGGTCTTGGATCCGCCGGATTCCAATAAGTAGCATCCAGAGCAGGATCTATAATTCTAAATTGCGTCACATATGCCTTAAAAATTATACCCTGTCCTTCATGAAATTGAAATATAGATGTTGGGTCATCTCTGTGTCTATATTTTGTGGTAACATTATTTATACGGTTTGGTTCGGTAAGCTGGCACTGTAAAATATAAAATTGTCCTCTACAGAATGCGCTCGTAGTTCCTGATAGTGTGGGAGCCACTGTTATTCTATAAAGTCCGGAGTTTCTTAGATTTGTAACTATAATAAGATCCCCTGTCTGAAACAGAGAGCCTTCACTGGCACAGTAGGTAAATTGAAAATACTGATTATTGATTGGTTTACCACTTTTTGAAGATAGTCTGACCATCGGCAATCCCGCACCTATAGTTGTGAGAATATCACTTACAGTCGGATTTGCAGGGTGCTCACTACTTGGAATAAATGCTGGCTGGGTAATCTGGGCATTAACAGGAATATCATTGGCACCAAATACACCTTTGGTTGTAAAATACTGATTATTGTTAGGGAGGCCCAGCACAACATCAGGGACACGAATACCCATTTCCAGTGTGCCTGTCCTGGTAGCCCTCTGTCCACCAGAGATTCCAAATCCAGCATTTTCGAGCGAGGATTCAATATAATCAATCGCGAGTCTTGCATTCTGCTGCATATCTGTAATCTCTTCCTCCACCTTCATTGCCTTTTCCTGTGCAAGATATGCACCTGCAACAGATGCCATAAATATTGCAAGAATACCCGTTGAGATCAGAACCTCTATGAGTGTAAAACCTTTTTCAGATTTTATTACTCTCAGCATTATTGGCACCTCCCTCTCAAACCATCTCCAAGGTTACAATAGACAAATTTGCTTGCACCTACCTTCTGACAGAGGGCAACACTTGCCGACCCTTCGCCTACCTCGGTCGCACTCTTCATGTTCTGCCACGGTATCCAGTAAACACATACAGAGACCCTGTGTATATCCTGAACAGGTGTATTTCTGTCAACTCTCCAGACCCTGACATATCTGACTCCGTTAATAGTAACAACATGCTGGTGAAAAGGATTTGTACCGCCATCTCCGGGATCGGCAGGCGGACAGGGTGCAGGATTGTCCGGGCATGGATTGTTTACTGAACCACCCACACTTCCATCCTGAACAGGAATACTATTCCAGTTTACCCCATTATAAATCTGGTAGAAGTTTTCAAGTGTTTCCATTGCAAGATTAGTAGCAATCGTCTTCTGATTAGATACCGAATTAAGAAATGTAGCAGTTGTAAACATTGGGAAAATACCAATAGTCAGAATTACAGTCAAAATTGCCCCTGCAACGAGCAACTCAATAAGGGTAAATCCCTTTTCATCTGATATTACTGACAATTTACTGTCCATCCTCTGCATAGCCTCACCTTGCCTGTAAAAGTGATTATATCAACTGCATACTGGTCCTTGACATTATTGAGCGTACCGGTTCCAGTAACCTCATAATTGTTTGTCATAGCTGTGTTGTTCCCAATATAAATCCTGTATCTCCCTCTATCCTCATTGGTAGTTCCATTGTATCTGGAGAATGTGCCATCTGGTCTGCATCTAAATGCCTCAACAGTAATCTTCTGGGCAGGAACAGCGGGACAGACATTATTTGGACACTGTTCAAGAGAGTAAATGTCCACATAGACAGAGCCAACAGCCTGAGTCTGAAATCTACCTGAAAGTCCCTGAATAAATGAAAGTCTTGGACCAAGGTTATTAAAAGGACCTTTTAAGGCGCCCACAGCATTTGGTGCAGACTCATTACCCCATAGTACAGATGTATTTGCCCTCGTAGGCGACAAAGAGAATCCATCACCAGAATAGAGAGAAATTCCATTTGGCTGTATACCTCCATCCTGAGTATTGTAAACGCTTGTATCGTTGAGATTCATTACCAGCAGGTGATCTATTGTGTTGGCAATCGCCCTCGTTCTACAAATCTTAAGAGTTCTCGCAATCTCCTGAGCATAGGATTGGGCATCAACCGATCCGACGTTTGGACTGATAGCAGCAACAGCCATTGCAGCAAGAATTGCAAAAATGGCACCTACAATCATCATTTCAAGAAGTGTAAAGCCTTTATTAGTTTCCATAAAGTTCTCCATAAGTAACATAATATACTATCAATGTGTGTTCCAGAAATTTGCCTATCTTGAACAAGAAAAATCCGCGTTAAATCAAGGAGTTAGGCACTTGGTGCCAGGTACCTTTTTCTAATCATTGTATAGTATTTGCAGAGTTACTATGCAAAATTTTGCATACTCTTACTATCAGATATTACTTTTAATTGTAAAACCTTCAATATCAGTTGCCTGTTCAGGGGTTATTTCAATATTATTCACTCTTGCCGCTCTGGGACCTACTCTAAGCCATTCAATAAATTGCTTAACAACATCTGATTTGCCTTCCACAAAACCCTCTACCCCGCCATCAGTCCTATTCCTGATCCATCCCGAGACTCCCAGTTCGGTTGCTTTCAACATTGCAGAATATCTAAAATTTACCCCCTGTACAATCCCGTATATTTTAAAAGAATATGCCTCTCTCTGATGCATATTGCAACTTAATCATTTAATTTAGTTTTTTTGTTCTCTGGCTTTTCTGTTCTCCATAACCTTCTTATAAAGTGGATCGTTCTCCTGAAGTTCCCTTCTCAGAACCTTTCCAACCAGAGTCTTTGGAAGATCCTTCCTGAATTCAATATATTTAGGCACTTTGTAATGCGTCATATTATCTCTGCACCATTTGAGAAGTTCATCTTCAGAGATTTTACCCTCTGATTCAGGTTTCAGAACCACCCATGCTTTAATTACTTCGCCCTCAACCTCATCAGGAATACCCGCAACAGCGACTTCTGATACATGTTCATTATTTCCAATTAGTTCCTCAACCTCTTTTGGGAATACAGAATAACCCTTATGTTTGATGAGCTGCTTCTTTCTATCTCTTAAAAATACAGCACCACCCTCATCCATAAAACCAAGATCCCCTGTCAGAAGCCATCTCTTCCCATTCATTTCAACAATAGTCTCTGCTGTCTCATCGGGCCTGTTTAGATAACCTGCCATAACCTGAGGACCAGCCACTGCAAGTTCTCCTATCTCACCAACCGGCATCTCTTTTGAAGGGTCAACTGGATCAACTATCTTCCACTCAGTACC
>JBBISZ010000025.1:0-7579 GCA_037441045.1 Deltaproteobacteria bacterium
AAAAGATCCTTAAATCTAAAGAATTTGACATTTCAAAGTAGTAATAAAGTGTGACTTGACATTAGTAATAACATAAAAAACAATCACTTCTTTATGGTTTATTTACCTATTCGTACCAATAAAATTTGGCATCAATAATTCTAAAAATTTATCAATGCTACTTATATCCAATAGTGATAACTTTAAAAAAATATTACTCTGAATAAAATTTTATCATCTTTATAATAGAGTTTTTGCAGACAGGACAGAATGGAACAGACCCTTTACTGAACATCTTGCAATCCATTGCAGGCCTATAAAGATCTTTTGCCGCATATCCTGCCCCCTCAAATAGACCTACCTTATCCTTATACTCATCTTTCTCGGGTGTAGGAACAGGAACTCCTTTACTCATAAATTCTGCCCACTTTATCTCATCCTTATTTAGATAGGCGGTTATATTAGGCTCCCATGGTTCAAGCCCTTTAGGATAAAAATCAGAATATGCCACTTTTGAAGTATAATATTCATCAGCAAGTCCAGCAAAGGAATGTCCAAATTCATGCAAAAAGATATATGTATCATATTCGTTGTCGGATGGAAATATTGCCCATTGGTTAAAGATACCTGCCCCTCAATATCTGTTTGTATTTACAATAATAAAAATCGTATCATAACAGGCAGAACTTGCCCCATCCCTGACTTTTTTATTATCTGGTGCGGCAAGATATCTCTCAATCTCAAATGTATTAAATGTAAGGCCAAGTGCTGTATCCTTAAAAATACCCTTTCTGGGTTCACTTACACCTGATTCATTACTAAACATCTTTATCAACCTTATATTTATACTATTTTTGAACCCGCTATATGGCTCACTCGTAAGAAGAACATCTTTATATCTCTGTGCATCCTTTAGCATCTTCTTTTCCTGAGACTTTGTATACCCTTCGGGAAGAATAAGGATATCAAGTTTCTCCGAACATCCTCCCGAATTATGGAGTTCTACAATTTCATGCTTATTATGATTTACCTTCTTTATTTTATAATCAGCAGGGTCTATTGTAAGCGAAAAAATCCTCTTCTGCCCATATCCTATCACCATATCCACCCTGTTTTTAGGGAAAGGGAACCTGACTGTATTATGGAAAGTCCTCTTTATCCTCTTCGCCTCATCCGTAGTCTGCCACTCTCCGAATAGTGTACAGAATCCTCGTGAGTAAATCATTTTCCCTGATTTGCTATCATATATTCTCAGTTGTTCACACCCATAACCTGAATAATCAATAAGATTTACTTTTGAACCTGCCCATACCCCCTCCTCTATAATCTCATCAATAGAGATTGTCTCTTCAAGATAATCACCCGTTATGTACATATCCACTCTCATAGTCTTATTATCAAAATAATCATCAAATTTTACATCCTGTCCAGAAGCCATCAGGGCAGTAAGCATTATAAACCACATAATATCTCCTCCATATTCAATCGTTTAAGGTCAACTCTCTTGCAGAGATGGAAAAATCCTTTAACAATTTTCTTATCTTCTCTCTGTCCAGAAATTCAGGGAGTTCCTTTCTCTTATTTAATATTTCGGGCATATTTAGTATAAAATCGCCATATGCCATAACCATCATAAAATACAACTTCATTATATGACCTTTTTCAAGATATCTATGGGTACTACCTTTACCAGAAAATGCCGACACATTGTGCAGAATAAATCTCTTGAAAGTATGATATATACTTTTAATAATTAGAGAAGAGGGAAAATATTTTAGGAGAATTATCAGTCTATTCCTTTCAACATAGTATGCTTTTAAGTCAGAATATTTACCTGTTGAAGAAGAATACCTGTGATAAACTATTGATTCAGGTTCAAATATACAACTATATCCCATCAATCTTATCTTTAGACCGATATCAGTATCATCGCCATATAGAAACAATGATTCATCTATCCCACCAACCTTAAGATAAAGCTCTCTCCTGTAAAAACCGGCAGCGCCACTCGGGAAGGCAACTTCATCTACATTTATAAATTCATTCTTAGAATTCAAATTATGTCCTCTACCCCTGTTGAGTCCATCAAGGTAAATAAGGTGTCCAGCAGAGTCAATAGCATCGGGTCTATCTGCAAATATCACCTTGGGCGCAACCATCCCTACAGAAGGATTGGAAAAGTGAATCAATGCCTTATCTATCCAGTTTTTACTCACCTCTGTATCAGGGTTGAGAGAGATAACAATCTCCCCTTCAGACATTTCAACAAGTCTATTGAGTCCATACCCGAAACCTCTGTTGAATTTGCCCGATATAAGTTTTATCTTTTTACTTTTGAAACTTTGTACAATTTTAACTGTATTATCTGATGAGGCATTGTCATAAATCAGAATTTCATAATCGCCATAATCAGATCTCAAAACAGACTCAAGACACTCTCTTATTACAGATTCGCTATTAAAGGTGACTATAAGTACAGAAACCTTCATCTATCAGAAGAGCGTAGAACAGCTGCAACCGCTGGAGGATGAGTTGTTTGAACCGGTATCTGAACTCAAGACATCAAATCTTGTTGTGCTATCTTCAGTATTAATTATCTCACCATCCTCTCCAATAATAACTCCATCTACTCCGACATCCAGAGTCGGCCCGCCACAGGGTTTATTATTCATATTGCAGATCTCATCAATAAGATTTAGAGATGCATTGCTGAGTTGCTTTGCAGTTAAAACAGGTATTTCAACATCCAGATTCATACTCCCCTTCTTCTGGGAGGAACTGTCCATAATATCTGCCTCAAGCCCCTTTATTTTCAAAATCTGGCTACCATCATCATAGGCAATCTGTGCAGTTATATTTGCCCCTGTAAAAGCAAAACCTGCATATCCATATATCTCAGATACCTTCATAGAAGGGGAAATGGTTAAGTGAATATATTCCACTTCTGTACCTTTATTATTTGATACATCCCTGCTCTGTGCCAGTGTCATCTCCTCTTTTTTACCAATTAAATATGCCACAAAAGAATTGCCATTTACTATCTCTGCAAATCCCACATTAGGTGAAAATGCCTTCAGGTCCTGATTGGAACTATCTATACAGAGTTTTGAATCCAGCATAGTAAGTATTTTATCAGACGGACAGGTTATAACAGGTCCTGTATCCTCCGTTGCATCAATAATTACTCCATCGGGAATTTCACCATCAGGATAGACTATATCAGTAGATGGGACATCCATCCCTCCATCAGGAATCTCCTGCTGATGACATTTACCGAGCATACACTCCACACATCTATGATTTTCTGATGAGCCATTTTCATTTGTATATTTTGCCACTAACATATGTTGACCTACCAGATAACCCACCTTCTCTGAATAAAATCTCATCGCATAAAGGCAGGCATACTTTGCAAAACCAGAGAGCGACGCAGGATAAGTATCATCAAAGACCCAGCTCTTGCCACCATCAGATGTCTTAAATACACCTGGAGAACAGGATTCCGCCTTCGGGTCTGATATATAGTTTGCAGCAAGGAAACCATCATTTGAATTTAAGAGCTGCAATGCAGATATATATGTTGCATCAGAAGATTGACTTCCAGAAGGTATCTTTATTTCTCCAGCAGAATTAAATGTCTTTCCACCATCATTTGTATAAAGCACATAAGCCTTTATAGCATCATAGCCAGCAATTATACCGTTTTGACAGTCTACAAAGTGAACTGCATTTATAACAAAATTGCTATTCTCATAAATCTTCTTAAATGTCTTCCCACCATCAGTGGTAACAAGAACAATACCGCTTGAAGGATTTCTGGTATATTCACCTGTCTCTTCATTCCTTTCACCATTATCTCCTCCGACAATCCAGCCTATTCTATCATTTATGAAGAAGAGGTTATTTAATGAGATATTGGTTGTATAAGTATAAAAAGAGGTATTCTCCTCCCATGTCTCGCCACCATCTGTTGTCTTTGCAAGATAATAGGTCTTATCATTACCACCCAGCACCCAACCAGTCATCGGATCAGAAAAATAAATATTACCTATAGAATAATCCTTTGACCCTTTAAGTGCATCCTTTTTTATGGAAAAATTCTTGCCTCTATCTGTAGATTTTGCAATATCGATAATTATAGGTGGTGGAAAGCCCTTCAAAACAGACATACCTGCCATAAATGCATTTGTCCCGGCTCCAGAAATAAACATAAAAAAACTCAGTTGGGCATCTGGATTTGAGGGAGGTTGCCCCATAGTTACATTCTGCCCATCAGATGAATATCCAAGTACTGGTGTTGAATTTCCCATATTATCCATCACGCCAGGCATTGATATGTTATTTTCATCAAAGACCTCAATACTACTCCATACATTTTTATTACCCATCTGTGTAAAAATGGATTTCCACTCTGCATATAATGGCGTTGCCAATAAAGATAAGATAAGGATAAAATAAATGAACTTCTTCATCTATCATACCTCCATAAAATGGTAAGCAAAATTTTAACAACAATAGTATACAAAAACAACAATAAAATTTCTATTCTTAAATTTATTATTTTTTGTTGCAAAAATTTAAACAAAAGCGTACATAATTTTATCTTTTTAGGATATACCAGACCTGCTTAAAATTACTACCTATATATGATTACTTAAAAAATTAGAGATCACAATTGACACACTTTATATAATAACACAAAGTCAGGCAATCATATTATCAGATCGAAACCAATATGTACTCTCAACTTATTTATTTTACTTTTTTATTCAAACTGGAGCACCGTTGCTCTTTTTTTTTGTTAATTAAATAGATGTGCAGGAGCTGGTCGTATTGCAATTTGGGGTGCAACCTCCTCCACTACATCCGAGTGTACATGTAGCATTACCGTTACAATTCATTGTGCAATTTCCACCTCCGCAATCCAGACTACATGTAGAATTGCCATCACAGGTAAATGTACAGCCTCCACCGCTACATCCATAAGTGCATTTTGCACCTGATTTGCATTCCATAATACATCCCCCACCAGCACAATCAGCAACACAATCACCGGTAGATACACAATCATTACATTTCCCGGCAGGGCATGCAGCAGTGCATTCCTCTTTTGCACAAACAGACTGATTACCTCCAGTATCTTGAGTCTGATTATTTACATCCTGCATCTGATTGCTTGCATCATTAGTTGCTATATCTGAACCACTATTATCCTCTGAACTACAACCAAATGCAACAAGACAGAAAAGTAAAGTAATTAATAACATCCTTCTCATAAATACCTCCTACTAAGAATTAAGGTTGGATTTTCGTTTAATATAAAAACTGGCAATTGTCAAACATTTTTATAGTTTTGTAAGTGTCTTTTATTCACTTTAATCTCAGGTTACCTCGTTACATGTTACAGTTTGAGTAAACAATAACTTATTTTTTTTGTAAAAATAGCTTATCTATCTATTTTACTATCTCAAGGAATAGGAGTGGATTATTATAAAGTGCGTATTTATTATTACCCGCATAATAATATGATTCCTGAGAGAACATCATGTCATAATTATTACAATAATCCATAGAATAATTGCTCAAATCTGATATCCTGCTATCATTTTTTCCTATGACTATTTCAACTTTTGATGAAGGATCTTTGATTTCAATATCAAATGCATTTATTCGATTCCTTACAATATATTTATCGTCTATTTTTACCCTGAATTGATAAATCCCTCCCTGTCTTTTCTGAAAATCAATATTCTTCACTCTATCAATAACAGAATAATCAATCTTTTTATCATTTACATAAATATTCAAATTTTCTTCAGGGTTTTTATTTGTCTGAGTAATCAATAGATTAAGTACCAGAGATTCATCAGCCTTCATATCTGGTACAAAGTATTTCCTACCTATTCTCTTTACAGTATCATAACCAAGAAGTAATCTGGATACAATCCCCCAGTATCTGCCTATCCTGATAGAGTTGATTGAAGTTATATGATTGTCGGATTTAAAAGTCCATTCATTATTCTCGGGATATAGTGATGCCGCGGTATTCAGATCATAAAATGCAACACTGTACGGAAGTGCACAGTAATCCGCCTGTCTATTAATATTCGAAAGGAATAAATTTATATACATTATATCCTGAACATTATCATAAAACCGGCGTTTTACTGTATTAATCTGTTTATTGTTCACGACTTCAATTGCTGAATATTCTGCAAGATGACCTTCATAGAAATAATTTGTAATGAGCCTCCATTTACCATTATAAAAGATCTCCACCTCCGTATGATTATACCCACCTATTGCAAATGTAGAATATATAGAGGCATTTCTTACTACAAACAGAGGAGATGATATTTGAGGGAACAGGGATGGAAAATCTGCATAATCTGAATCAATAAAATATCCGACAAGTCTCGCAGGAATCCCATAACTATTTGCAAGAACACCAACAAGTCTTGCCATACCAAAGCAGCTCCCTTTCTTATAACCATCAGGATCAAGTATATCAACTGGTGAATCAAGAATCTCAGATTCGGGCACCTCACAGCATGTTTCACGCGTCATTTTATCAATATAAAATGCAATATATTTAAGCTTTGTAAGAGGGTCAGCATCAGACAAACCTGCAATATTCAGAATTTCTCCACTTCGTGCCACAAGATAATCCCAGTTCTGCTCATAGTTATATCCAAACTTCTTGGACCATTTTATAGCATTGTCCCTTCCGAGAAGATTATAAAAATCTGATGTATATGAAAATCTCACTGGAAGATTGATATATTTTCTAACTTCATAATTTTGAATAGATTTTATAATAATTGCATTTATCAGCCAGCCATTATGAAAGAACAGCCTGAGCCCATCCTTCCCTGCATGAATATTAGAGATTGTATTGAAGGCATAATATCCCCTCATAGACGCAAAGGTCTGAAAACGCCTATCGTAAATCTTATAATTAACACCATTAATACTGACTTCAAACGGCAGAACATCAGATTCATTCAAGCCAGATATAAAGGTCAATTCATAATCTCCCTCAGGAATAATAAATAGAAGTTCATTTCCTGCATCACCCATTATAAAATCCGTAAATAGGGGATTTATCCCGTTTTGATCAGCGCTGGTTGTATTTAAATTATTTAGCCAGCGATGGTAAATGCTCTCATTTGATACAGATACAGGTATACTACCATCAAAGTAAGGCGAATTATTTGTCCCAAAATCAAACACATAAAGATTTCTCTCTATTTTATCTAAGAGGCTATCGGTCTTCTCTACAAATACATCATAGCCACCTTTTAAAACTCTAATATCAGTTGTTTTATAAATATCCCTGACTGCAAGTTTATTATTTACAGAATAGAGATCCTCTCTTTCTTCTGCACAGGAGATAAGAAAAATAAAGATTAATATTAAAAATTTTCTAATCATAAAACTCCAAAAGTTAATTCCAGAGCACCTCCCCCATTTTTTATATACAATAAAATTGCCCATTTTTCAAATTTTCCCTTATTCATTTCTAATATTTTATTTTCAAACTCTTTTTTATTACATTAGTTTAAGCCCACTAAATATATCTTCAACATTTTAAATAAAT
>JBBISZ010000025.1:7589-15489 GCA_037441045.1 Deltaproteobacteria bacterium
GCTCTTCCGATCTAATAAATTAAAAAAAATTGAAAAATCTTTACAAAATGGTGAAGTAAGAATAATAATCTCAAACAATATGAGGACAAAAATTCAATCAATTCTCCTCTTTTACCTGCTTACCCAGAGCATAAGCCTTAATATTCTTGCAGAGCCATTAGATGAAGGTCTACTAAAATTAAAAAAATTTTACAAAATCTACCCATATACATATCTGCATTCACCAGATGCAAAAGATAAGAATAAATGTAAAAAATTCATTGAGCCATTTTATGGAATCAGGACTGATAAGAAGTATGTTGTATCACCGACTGCAATGGCTGCTGAGGGTATTACAGCGGTTATCAATAACAATATTGAACTCGCCAGGGACTGCGCAAATGAACTCTTAAATATTAGAGAGAAACAAAAGGATGCAATATTTTTCCCATTTGATTTTGATTTTGTACCTTATATGCCATACAATCTCAGGGCAAAATGGGTCTCTGCAATCTCACAGGGGCTGGCACTCGGTCTATTCTCATATTTATATCTAAAAACAGGCGAAATCTCATATAAGAGCATTGCCGATGAGATATTTAATTCATATAAATTTGATATAAAAGATGGGGGATTTACAAGATATTACAAAGGATCAGCATTATTTGAAGAGTATCCAGCCTCTACAGAGATAGCAGTATTCAACGGGGCAGCGGTCGCCAGCCTTGCCCTGTATGATTACTATATTATTTCGGGCAATAAAAATGCATATACGCTTTTTAATAACTATATAAAATGGCTTGAGAAAAACATATCCCGATATGATGTATACGATCCAGAATATAATATTACACTATCAGCATACAGCCTTGCAAAAAAACGAAAGGAGATCCTGCTCAGATTTGCAGGAGATGGCATATTCACTATCTCCGATATTTATATATCTGGTTACAATCAATCAAAAATCAAAAGATTATACCATCTAACTGTTGGTGATAAAAATGACGAAGATAGAAGTAGAGATATATTCATTTTTAGTGCTGACAAATATACCAACTGGTCTGAACCATCTAAGGAAGGACGATACATTAATAAAATTAAAGGAATTTATGATCACTCTCCGTTTTATTTCTTATTCAAAGATGGATATGATGGCTTTATTGTAAGAGTCAAATATAAAAGAGAATCAAAAGATAAGACCGTTAAATTACAATTTTATAATGGAAAAGAATATATAAACATCGGTGAGCTCACAGGTGAGCCTGACAATATAATGACTGAAGATTTTTTGATAAATTCATCACTCATTAGACAATTTGAAAAAAACTTTAATTCTGGGCCACTCGTAGAAAATAAATATCTTGATGATAATTATCTTCTTCTTAAACTCTTATGCGAAATATCAGGATATGATATTTTGCAGAATCATATTAAAAAATGGGAGGATTCTATATATCTGGTAGATCCAGAATGGTTTAATCAGATGCCTGTAAATACTCTGATAGACAAAAAGTTGATATTCAAGAACTCCGATAATTGCAAATACGGCAAATCAAATCTTTTTATAACAAAAATAGAGGATAATTATACGGGATTCTACGATTGCTGGATTGAGAAAGAGAAAAGTATCACATCAATGGTTACAGGAAAAAATTATGACAATTTTACAGAAAATGGCTGGATCTTTCCGACTGAAGAGATTAAGAAAAATAACTTTGATTTTCCATACAATCCTGAGGTAATCACGGACGGTAAAATATTTCTACTGTTTTTAATAAGCTCAAAAGACCATTCAACAATTGTCTACCAATCCAATAGTTTATGGGAATGGAAATACACGAATAAAATCGAAGACATAAAGGCAACAGATATTTCGGTTGATAGCGATAAAAATAATTTTTTTATTTACTATATTCCTTACGACAATGAGCAGATGATTAATAGAGCAATTCTTGATAAATCATTAAAACTATCCAGAATAGAAACAATCATTGAAGAAAAAAAGTACATTAAACTAAAAGAAATATCTTATCAAAAATACAAAGATTATAAAGTTATCGTTAGTAGAACCGCCTCCCCCGCAAGAGAGCAATTTGAACTATATATCAATTGCAAAGACAACGAATTTAAAAAGTTAAAAGATAAGCCGCTCTCCATAAATACTGAAATAAATTCAGAATTGATTGATAAAAATGACAGAATAAAAAAGAGCCCGGGATTATTCCTGCTGGAGAATAACATATATCTAATCTACACGGGCTATGTCTCTAATAATGAACTACCTTCCAGCATCTATCAAAGCCTTATAAGCCCTGAATACATGAATGATTATATCTCTTCCCTCTGCAAAAAACACTAAACCTATTTTTAATTAAATCATCTGTCCAGGATAAAAATTTAAAAAAAATCTTTTGATCTCAAATTTCGTCCAGAATTTAATTGGCCAATGAGTAATTTATATAAAAAGTACATAAGATAGCTATTAAACCTTTTTAAGATTTTATAACCTTAACCAGAGTCTCAAGCAAATAACTAATTTGAAGGTATATTTTTGGGTATTAATAAAACTAAAAAGTCTATTATAGAAATATGAATAAAACTTACATTAAAATTGATTTTAGTTCAGTCGGACCAACAGCGAAAAAATAGGAAATACTATTTTTTTGACCCTTCTTCTGGAAATACTGTATACATACCTTTCCATAGAGCCTTAAAACCCTGAGGGGACTTTGGGTCTTTTATATGTGCCTCAAAGGCATAATCTCCTGGTAGATTAAACTTATATTTTATTACTGGATTCTTTGAATAATTCTGTACCATAACCCAATCCTCCGGATTCCTCTTGACCCAGAATTGAACTTCAGGATTATCTGGTGGCAAATATCTGATCATTATCTCAATCTCCTGACCAACCATGTATGCGTTCTGCTCAGGAGTTAGTTGCATTTCAGGGCCAGCCTTACATGCAATATAGGTTCCAAGTAGCGCAATAGCAGGTAGATAGAAAAATCTTCTTCTTTTCATTCCCCTCTTCCTCCTGTGATATTCAAATATTGTATCATAAATATCATATAACTTCTTCTCCTCTGTCCTCCAGTTGAGCTCTTCCGAGGCACTTATGGCGTTGGTCCTGAGCCTCATAATCTCTTCATCGTTTAACAGTATCTCCTTTATTCTCTTTGCCAGTTCAAGTGGTCTCTTCATATCTGCAAAAACTACAACACCATATTTTTCATTCATCATCTCAAAAAATGGCAGTCTATTTGCCATCACAGGTACACCCGAGATTATAAATTCAAAAAACTTATTTGGTGAACAGTAAAGATGATTTTCATCAATAGGTTCATAGGGTATTATTCCCAGATCAGCGCCCGCTGTATATTTCAATATCTCATCGGATGGCACCTGACCGAGATAAAAGACCCTGCGCTTTAACCTCTCCTTTTTAATAAGATCCTTTAATCTCTCTACATAATCACCATAACCAATAAATACCAGTTTTATATCATCACCCAAATATTTGAATGCCTTAACAATAGAATCAATATTTCTCTCCCTTGAGATTACACCCTGAAAGAGTACTATCTTCTTATCCTTAGAAAGATTTAGTTTCTCTCTCAAATATCCCCTATAATCATCCGGGGAAAAATATTCAGGAGGCTCCGTGCAGTTCATCAAAACACCAATATCCCTTATCCCATACCTTTTTTTCATAATCTCGGCGATAAATTGATTCACCGTTATTACATAGTCCGCATATTTTATATACATTCTTTCATTTATATAATTTCGCATCCTCAGTCTCAATGGATGGATCTTCTGAGAGGGGTAAAGTTCATGGGCATCATATATCAAGGGGACATCACGCTCTGCAGAGAGTAGAACTGCGGGCTTAAGCACTGGAAGATCATGACAGTGAATCAGATCAAAATCAAATCTGCTCGCCTTTTCATATACAAATCTCTCAAACGGAGACAATGTGAGAAATGTATTTGCAAATATAATAAAACCTCTGTTAATAATCTGCTGAATCTGCTGATTTTGAGGCAGAAATCTTCTAATGGATTTGAGCCTGTAATCATCCCAGTCATAGACATACCTGTGAATATCCATACTATTTCTGGAGTAATGTTCTTCCTTTGTACATTCAAACCCTGATAGAAGTGTAACAGTTTGTCCCATTTTAATAATGCTCTGAGCCTCAAGGAGGATCCTTCTGTCTATCATAAAGCAATCTGGTGCCAGCATGAGTACTCTCATAAAACCTTACAATACCTCCTCATAAATCTCTCTTATACGAGTGGCAAGGTTTTCAAAACCGAATCGTTCTTTTATATCATTGTGGATAAAAATTGGGTCAAATGATTCATAATTCTTAATGATATCTACTATCGAATCAAAGAGATCATCTTCATCATCAACATCCACAAGCCTTCCAAGTTTCTCATTATTTACTATATATTCAGGTCCTCCACATCTTGTAACAACCACAGGTTTGCCACAGGATAGAGCCTCTACGATTACCATCCCGAATGTCTCCGATCTACTTGGATGAACAAGAATATCTGTCTCATTCTGGAAGAACCATCCTCTTAGACGAGGATCAGCAGGACCTGTCACATCATTTATAAACGGACATCCTTTTATGACTCCATAATCATATATTGACTTTGCAAAGGTTATATATCTTTCAAGCCCTCTATACTCAATAATTTTCTTTATCTTATCTTCAAGTTCACCACTACCTATTATATTTAAAGAGACATCATAATTCTCCCTGATAAGTCTATGAAAAACTCTCAAGAGCAGAATTGGATTTTTCCTGTTCTCAAGAGTACCAACAAATGAAAGCCTTATCGAACCTTTTATTTCGTTTTTATTATTTGAAGGTAAAAAATTATCAGTAAAAACCCCATTTGAGCATACTACCAATTTTGACCTTATATCCTCTGGCATAAATGATGAGATCTCATCTCTGGCTTCTGGGCTTACACATAAAATTTTATACGCTTCTTTGCTCGCATCAATTACCTTCTTCAACACTACAGGATTTCTTACATATTCTGAATAAGGGCTCATATGCTCGGTAATAATATAAGGAATCCTCAATCTATCATAAATTGCCTTTGCTGCATTTCCATCTATATAGGCAGTATGAGCATGCACAATATCACACCTGAAATCCTTTAAGACATCCATCAGAAGACTCATAACCGCTTGAGAATATGTATGCCAGTGAGTAATAAATCTAAAAGGGCCGCCCACTCTATAAGGAGGATATAGAATTTTTACTCCATCCATCTCTTCCCATTTTATCTCCTTTATCACCTGCCAATAAACCATATTTGCATCTCTTATCTTTTTTGGATTATATGTGTTTACCCAGAAAGGTCTACAGGATATAACCCGCACATCCAGATCTGTATACCGTAAGAGTGCCTTTACCTGATCCAGTACAAAAGGACCAAAAACTGGTTGATCCTTATGAGGAAACATATGGGACAAAACCAGTACTCTTCTTGCCTTTCTACTTTTTAAAATATTTATACTCTTCTTATACCCTTCAGCTTTTTGAGAAATATCACCGATTGTCTTTTTTAGTTTAGATATTTTTTGAATATTTTCTGAAATACTCCTATTAAGTTCATCAATCATATCCTGTTTTGAATTTATCTGCTCATTGAGTTTGTTAATATAAATATCTTTTTTTGCAAGTAAATCTGTAAGCTTATTTATAGAATCATTCATCTCATTATTTTTCAATTGAAGATTTTTGATCTCCTCAAGAGCATCATTATATGCCTGTTCTGCCCTCACCCTTTTCTGTTCAATATTTTCTGCAACCTCAAGGGCATTATTGTATTTCTTTTCAAACTCATTTATCTCATTTATATATCTTTGGGCTATCTCCTCAGCCTTACACCTCTCCATCTCTTTCTCTTCAAGTAAGTCATTTAACCTATCATTCTGTTCTTTTAATATATTTATCTCTTTTTGGGCTCCCTGATATGCCTCCTCCGCCAGACCCCTCTTCTCTTCCATTTCGTTCAACTTCCCATTAAGTTTTTCAATCTCTCTTCTGGCATTCCCAATAGTCGTTTCAAAATAAACAATAAATTCATCTTTCAAAAGGCAGGTTTCATCTTCCAGCAATTCATCAGAAAAACGATAATCAAAAAAATCCTCAAAAAACCAGACTGGATTTATCTGTCTCTTCTTTGCCCTATAATAAAAATCTATATTCCTGTATCTTCTACTGATATAACCCTCTGTGGTTATTACTTCAAAATCATCAAACTTTTGAGTATCCACAATACTTATATTTCGTAAACTTATATCCCCTTTAATTTTTATCATGAGCAACAACCCATATCTTGAACATAAAACCTTTTCTTTTAAATCAAATCTTTTCTTATATTCCCCTGAACATACATCCAATCTCTTTAACATTATAAATTTGTCAAACAGAGAATCATATACATAACATGTCAATGACGAATCAGAATTAGCGATAAATTCAATCTCCAGTTCTGACTCTTTCTCCAATTTATAAGGGAGTGATACCTTTAATGACTCTTTTTCACTCAGATTTTTTATTCTTAAAAAATTCCCCTCATATTCATAAAAATCCGCAAGAATCTCATACTGAGGATATAAAAAAAATGGTTTGAGTTCTTCTGCCTCAAATACGCTATCGAATACAATATGATTTAAGGTAAATTTCTCACTTCCCAATATTGAATATTCTCTTCTGTCAGATTCACCTGCATCGCAATTTTCAAATAATGCCACAAACTCCTGCCTGTCAGGTCTTTTACTCCATATCTTTCTATTTTTTATATAATACGAATATTCACCTGCATCTATAATTGCATCAATGAGCTTTACTGACTGATTAGAATCCTTGTTCTGCTTCTCCCCACAATATGGACATATTGAGTCAGCAAATTCAATATATCTCCCCATCTTATTTCTAACCATGGCAAGAGGTGAAAGTGTGCTCTGATATATATCACCACAAAAGATCAATTTTTTAAGAGTGAAATTCTCAAATAGCCTCTCTATATCTTCAAGTGTAAAACTCCTCTTATGCAGATTTATGTGAAACTCATTTTTGCAGGACTTACATCGGGTTGTATTAAATCTGAGATTCTCAAGAAAAGGTGAAGTTACAATAATATATCTTCTGGATACTCTTTCAATCTCACCAATCGCCTTTTCAAAAATATCATTATCAAGATGTTCCAGCACATCATTTGCCATTACAAGATCAAAACTCTTATCTCCAAAAGGGAGATTCTCGATTGAAGCGACCTGTTTTCTGTCAGTCTTAACAAACTTAAGAGCATTTTCACTTATATCTATTGCAGTTATTTCATAATTCTTAATAAGTTCATTTGACACAATACCATTGCCACAGCCGGCATCCAGAATAGTCTTTGTATCTGACGGAATAATCCTCTTTATCTCCTCAACAACATCTATCTGGTACCCAACAGGTTCTCTGGTCCATATAGAACTCTGCTCATAATAGTCTCTCTCAAACTTCATTTCCCACCTCCCACCTTACATCCTGATTTACAATCCCTAAACTCAATCTGATATTATGAGGCTGTTTTATCTTCAAGAGATATCTCCTGTCATGGATACAATATGATGGACATTCTTCTCTGGAAAGCAAATCTACATATTTAAATATCCCTGCTGAAAAAACATAATCTCCCTCTCCAATGAGCAAAGGGTCATATATCACATCTACATAACCCCTTCCGCTTATTGAGGGTATAGATAATCCATCCTTTGAGGAGATCACCTGATTGGCTACGGTTCCATCACTTCTATATATTGCGACTACAAATACGGGATTGTTGATCGTAGGCGCAGCATTATAACAGATCCTGATTCTCATCTTCTCTCTTGT
>JBBISZ010000026.1:0-15384 GCA_037441045.1 Deltaproteobacteria bacterium
AAAAGAAAGACTGCCAGTGCCCCAAACCTCATCCCCTTCATCCATTCACTGACATAAAAACATCCGGATGGCATTACTGCCAAAACCCTCCATATCCTTTTATTTAAATGCTTCATAAAAAAACTCCTGAATCTGATGATGTAAAATCTGTTTTTATATAATATCATCTTATCAAGAAAAAATACAACCTAAATATATATGTCCTCAAGAAAGTAGTATGGAGTTAGTATTAAAATCAGATCATACAATGAGTTTATAAGAGTAAAGAGAAATTACTACAAGACATGGTTAAATTCTTGGATGATAAGATGATACTGATTTCAGTTAGATATTTAAATAATTTGAAAGAGATAATTGTTGGAAAATATTGCTAAAAATCTGTAGTGTACAATTTAAAAGGAAAAGTTAGAAAATTTATTGTTGAAAATATTGATGTTTAATATAAATTTTTATTTATGAAGAAGGCAACCATTTATTTTACTCTTCTTTTTATAGCAACTATGTTATATGCTAATAACTGTGTTTTAAAAGATAGAGGAGCCTCCAATACAGGGAAGAAAGAAATGTTTGAAGAAAAGAGAAAAGATATGGTTCTATATCAGATTAAAAGGTGGGGTATATCGGACGAAAAGGTAATAGATGCAATGCAAAAAGTCCCCAGGGAAAGATTTGTGCCAGAAAATTTAAAGGATAGGGCTTATGATGATGGGCCCCTCCCTATAGGTGAAGGTCAGACTATATCCCAACCATATATTGTTGCGTATATGACTGAACAACTGAGACTTAAGGGAGATGAGAGGGTACTCGAGATCGGTACAGGCTCAGGGTATCAGTCTGCAATACTTGCTGAGATTGCAAAAGAGGTATATACAGTAGAAATCATTGAAACGCTCTCAAAGAGGGCACAGAATCTGCTCTCTGAACTTGGATATAAAAATATTAAATACAAAATTGGAGATGGATATTCCGGCTGGGAGGAATATGCACCTTTTGATGCAATTATCTTAACTGCTGCCCCTTCTGAAGTCCCATCACCCCTACTCAAGCAATTGAAGGTCGGTGGCAGATTGATAGCCCCGATAGGGGAGACATATCAGGAGCTAATTCTCATCACCCATACAGAAAATGGATTTGTGAGAGAGTCTCTTATTCCTGTAGTTTTTGTGCCGATGAGAGGGGAGGCTGAGAAGAAGAGATGAGCCGCCCTCTGATAATTGCCCATAGAGGCGCAAATTCCTTTGCCATGGAGAACACCATCCCTGCATTTCTAAAGGCAGTCAAACTGGGATGCGATGGTGTGGAGTTTGACATCAGACTTACTCGTGACAATGAGGTAGTTGTATTTAACGACGACGATCTCAAGAGACTATTTGGAATAGATGAGGTGGTAAGGGAGATATCTTATCCGAAACTAAAAGAACTTACAGATAACAAAGTACCCCTTCTTGACGATGTCCTCAAGGTTGTAGCCCCTCTGAAATTTATAAATATAGAACTCAAGATTGATGGTAAATTTTCAGGGATTCTGGAGGAGAAAACAATAAAAATAGTGGAGAAGAACAACCTATTTGAAAAAGTGCTATTCTCTTCCTTCAATCCACTCAGTATAGGAATTATAAAAAAGTTGCGAAAGGATGCAAAAATAGGTTTTCTATTTGATAAAGATGCATTCTATAAGGAACTTGGGGCTATTATTGCATCATTTTTAAAATCTGAATCAGTTAATCCACAATTTTCAATTCTAAATGACTTTATGATGCTGCACTACAGAGAATGGGGGCTTAAGGTATTTACATGGACGGTGGACAATAAAGAGGATGTTATCAATATGATGAGACTTGGCGTGGATGGTATTATTACAAACAGACCTGAGAGATTTTTAAGGCTCAGGACATTAAAAAAAAGAAAGAAATTATCTGAACTTGACCCCGTATTCTGGGAATAGTAATGGAGGTCTTATGCTCATATCTCAAAGAGGAAAGATCACAGAAAGGATATACCTATCATTTGCCGGCTTCCTGCCGGGATTTATTATTATGGGTAAAAAATATGCCCTTGTGGATACAGGTGTTCCAGCAACGGCACCAGCACTCTATCAGTCTTTAAAAGAGGCATTGAAAGAGGTAGAAAGACTCGAATACATTCTACTTACACATTCACACTACGACCATTGCGGCGGACTTTCATATCTGAGGAGGAAAATGCCTGGTATTAAGGTGATTGCATCCCGGAGAACCGCTGACATCTTTAAGAAAGATGAGGCGATAAATTTTATGAACAAACTATCAAAAGAGGTTGAGGAATCAGTTGAGTTTTCAAAATTTTTTGAGGGCGAGGATATATCTATCAGCAAAGACTTACTTAATGTAGATATTGTTGTAAAAGATGGCGATACAATTGATCTTGGAGAGGGTGTGGAGCTCTCTGTTCTGGAAACACCAGGACACACCAGATGTTCTATATCATTTTATATGCGGCCCGATAAGGCTCTCTTTTCAGGCGAATCTGTAGGTGCTTACTCGGGTGAGAATATGGTACTTGCAAACTACCTTTCCAGTTATGGTGAATATATGAATTCGCTCAAAAGGCTATCCAATCTCGATATTGAGATGCTCGGTCTACCTCATCACGGTATGCTGATAGGTAGTAAAACCATCAAGAGATTCTTTGAGCTCTCCATTAAAGGTGCGGAGACTTTTAAGTCAGAGGTTTCCAATATGCTGAGAGAGGGCATATCAGAGGATGATATGGTCAAAAGACTTCTGGATAAATTCTATGTAGATGTGGCATCACTTCAGCCAAAGGGGGCATTTATTGTAAACCTTCGGGCAATGATAAAGGTTATAAGCAAGGAGTTGAAAAATTGATTATTAAAGGTGGAAGAGTCCTTACAGAAGAAGGAATCAAAGAGTTAGATTTACGAATAAAAGATGGGATTATTGATAAAAAGATAATTGATGCAAAGGGAGGGTTTGTACTGCCGGGCATCATTGATATCCATACACATCTGGATGATTATATCGGTAAATATAAAATTGCAGACGATTTCTACTCGGGCAGCATAATTGCCGCATTAAATGGTGTAACAACAATCTACAATTTTATTACAGAGAACGATAATAGGCCGATACAGAATGCCATCTCTGAGTTTTTAAAAAAAGGGAATAACTCTATAGTAAATTATGGATTTCATCTTACCCCTACAGTAACATTTAGAAAGAATATTAAAGATATTTACAGACTGATTGAATCTGGATTTACAAGCTTTAAATTCTATACCACATATAAGAATGCAGGGATATTTTTTGAATACGAGGAGATAGAGAGATTTGTAGATAATATAAAGACCTCCAACACTGTCTTTCTTGTCCATTGCGAAGATGAGCAGATTCTATCAAGAAACTACTGCTTCGACTATACAAATCCTTTTGACCATTCTCTCTATAGACCAGTTGAGGCAGAGACCACAGCTGTAAAAATGATAATTGAGATAGCAGCAAGGACAAAAGGCAAATTTCATATTGTTCACTCCTCCACATACAAAACTGTTGAACTGGTCAATCAGGCAAAGGAGAAAATCGATATCAGTTGTGAGACATGTCCACAATACATGGTATTAAACAATGAACTTCTCAAAGATGAGAATGGACACAGATATTTCTGTACTCCTCCTTTGAGAGACGAGTCTGAGAGAATAAAACTCCTGAATGCAGCAAAAGGCGGAATGATAGATATTTTTTCTACTGATCACTGTCCTTTTTTGAAATCGGACAAAGATGAAAACAGAAAAAATCTCAGACTTGTGCCAAACGGACTTCCAGGACTGGGTGCACTCTCCCATATAATTTATGAAAACTTATCTATAAATAAGAGTGAGCCTGTATTTGAATTTTCAAAACGTCTCTCCTTAAACCCCGCAAGGATAATGGGCATCTATCCAAAAAAAGGTGTCATACAAGAAGGTTCGGATGCAGATATAATCATATTTACTGAGACCGACAAAAACAAAATGATTCTCCCTGCTCTCACCGATTCTTACAACCCATACGAAAATTTTTATTTCAGACTCAATTTTGATTATGTTATAATAAATGGTGCTGTGGTAGTAGAGGATGGCAGGTTAATAAATTCAAAAAACAAAGGCAGGTGCATAAATGTCAGAGAGTAAGGCTTTTAGAAATGATGCTTATATAAAAGTTACAGGCAGGGCAAAATATGCAGATGATTTAAAATTTCACAACCTGTTACACGGTGTCCCTGTATATACCGATTTTATCCATGCACGAATTGTAAACATTGATACATCCGAGGCAGAAAAGTCACCTGGCGTCGTAAAAGTTATTACGCACAAGGATATCACGGGCAACAATAGATTTGGACAGATAATCAAGGACTATCATATATTTGCTGATGACAGGATTAGATACAATGGGGATGTGGTGGCTTTAGTAGTTGCCGAAAGTAGAGAACAGGCAATTAAGGCAATCAGACTTGTAAAAGTTGAGGCAATTGAATTACCTGCGATACTGAACCCTGAAGATGCGTTAAAGAGTGAATCTCCACTCATACATGAAGATAGAGGCAACAACATTACCAATGAGCACAGGATTAGAAAAGGGGATATAGAAAAGGGATTTAATGAGTCTGATATAATTTTCGAACAGGATTTTAAGACACAGTTTGTTGAGCATGCCTATCTGGAGCCAGAATCCGCTGTATGTGTACCGCGATTTGATGGTGTATATGAGATATATGGAAGTATGCAACACCCATTCTCAACACGCAGATTTGTTGCAACTATTCTTGGGGTACCTCTATCGGATGTTGAGGTAAAGACTATTCCAGTCGGTGGGGGCTTTGGAGGTAAGGATGATACCGCGGCTATTGTATGTGCAAGGGCGTCTCTTGCTGCAAAAATCACTAAAAGACCAGTAAAAATCACATACGACAGAGAATGGTCAATAAGAGAGAGTTATAAGAGGCACCCCTATATAGTAAAATATAAAATTGGTATTACAAAAGATGGCATTATAAAAGCGGTAAAAGTCAGAATTATTGCAGATGCAGGAGCATACTGCTCTGTAACTCCATGGGTTACATGGCGTTCAACTGTGCAGTGCTGTGGCCCATACAGAGTTGAGAACGTATGGTGCGACACATACGGAGTTTATACCAACAATGTCTTTACAGGGGCGATGAGGGGATTCGGTTCACCTCAAATAAACTTCTGCATAGAACAACTCGTTGAGATGGCTGCAGAAAAAATTGGTATGCCTGTAATTGAATTTAGAAAAAAGAATATGTTGAGACAGAATGACGAGACAATCACATCACAAAAGCTTGATAATCACAAAGTAAGCCTTGAAGAGGTACTTAATAAGGTACTTACTGAATCTGATTTTGAAAAAAAGTATAGAAAATGCTCTTTTGGCAAATCAGAAAACGATGAACTTTATGGTATAGGGATTGCCATGAGTTATAGAGGAGTCAGTCTGGGGGCAGAGGGTAAGGATTTTAATTCAGCCATTATAAGTGTTCAGGCAGATGGCTCCATTCTCCTTGAGGTAGCAGTGCATGAAAATGGACAGGGATCAGAGTCTGCTATGATAAATATCCTTTCAGAACATCTGGGAGTAAAAAAGGAGCGGATCAGGTATAGAATGAACTCAACTTCAAATATCCCCGATGGTGGAACAACTGTTGCCTCTCGTGGAACCATAATGGGTGGCGGCGCTGTGGTAAACGCAGCAGGACTTTTGAAAGAAAAATTCATCTCAGTTCTCTCAAAAAGATTCAACTTAAATGCAAACAGTATAGGATTTGAAAATGATTATGTAAGACTCGGTGAAAAAAGAATAACTTTTGAAGAGGCTGTGAAGATAATGTATGATGAACGGGAAATCCCTTATGCATTCGGGACATTTAAGGCACCCGATGTCAGCTGGGATGAGGAGATAGGTAAAGGCAATGCATATTTTACCTGGGTGTACGGCTGTCAGGCAGTGGAACTGACTGTAAACAGGAAGAGCGGAAAGATAAAACTCCTCAATGTATATATGGCTCACGATGTGGGAAAGGTAATCAACAGAGAAATGCTACTCGGACAATTTTATGGCGGTATAGCTATGGGTACGGGTTATGGACTGTTTGAAGAGGTAAAGATTGAGAATGGCAGAATATTATCTTTAAATTTCAACAAATATAGAATTCCACGATCAACAGACATGCCAGAGATGCATGCCTTTATTATAGAAAATCCGGATCCCAATTCACCATCGCTTGCCAAATCAATAGGAGAGCCCACAAATGAACTGATGGCGCCTGCGATTGCAAATGCAGTTTATGCTGCAACAGGTAGAAGATTTACATGTCTTCCTATTAAGATTGAGGGAGAAATATGAAAAGATTAATAATTAACCGAAAAGAATACACTATAGAAGATAGATATTACAACGCAACTCTGCTCTATTATCTCAGAGAGGTTCTGGATCTTACAGGTACAAAGAACGGCTGTGGAAAGGGATTCTGTGGAAGTTGTTCAGTTATTATAAACATGAAGATAACAAAGACCTGTAATCTACTTATTTCTGATATAAATGATAGTTCTGAGATTATTACAATTGAGGGGATGGAGAATGAGGACGGAACACTCTCTCCGATACAGCAGGCATTTGTAGATTATGGAGCTATTCAGTGTGGGTTCTGCACTCCCGGAATGGTGCTCACCGCTCATGCATTTTTAATAAATAACCCCAATCCTACGAGAGAGGAGATAAAAAAGGCTATCTCTCCCAATCTCTGTCGCTGTACCGGTTATAAACAGATCGTAGATGCCATTGAACATGCAGCAAAATATTATAGAAATAAATAGAAAATAAGCCTTTGAGATTCTCCCCTGATTTATATCTGTCCAGATAGACTTTTAGGAGAATACTTTTGAATCTCATCATTATGTAATCTGTAACTCTGTCAAGGAATAATCTAATTGCATAAAGGGATTTATGAAAGTTTATAAATAAACCTTGTGAGATAATACCTATTGAACCAGAGATAAAAAACAAGGCTTAAGGCAGAATATAAATTTGGCAGCAGCGGTTTTAGTAAAAATGAAATTTAATCAAACAGGATTTATATCGGCAAATTTATTGTGAATATCGCTCCAGAATCAGCATTGTTGTGGCATTCAATCTTTCCGCCCATCTGCTCTATTATCTGACTCGCGATAGAAAGCCCAAGCCCTGCCCCACCCTCCTTGCTACTATAAAATGGATCAAAGATATACTTTAACATGACTTCCTCAATTCCCTTCCCATTATCTGATATCTCAATCCTGACATATCCATCTTTTCTCGAAGTACTGATAACTATCCTTCCACCGTCCCTTAAAGATTCCATAGCATTGACAAAAATATTTATTATAGCCTGCTTGAGTTGTGCAACATCACCTTTTATACTTCCAGTATCACTCGACAACCTCTGTTCTACATCTATCCTTTTACTCCTGCACTCCATATCATAAAATTCTATTATGGATTTAATGAGCAGGTTTATATCAATATCTTCCGGTCTACTATCTGATATTCTGGCAAACTGGAGATACTCATTTGACATTCTAATCAGTTCTTCAATCTCCCTCCTGATAAGCACCAACTTTTTCAAAAACATTTCCTTTTCTATTTTCCCTTTTTCGGTATCCTCCTGTAAAAGCTCTATGTTGAGACTTATTGTTGAGAGTGGATTTTTTATCTGGTGTGTAAGTTGTGCCGCCATCCTACCTATCGTAGCCAGCCTTTCGCTCTGAGATAGAAGCCTTCTGGTCTTAACAATCTCTGTTACATCCTCAATCATAACTACAACACCTTTTAACTCCTCCGACTCTCCCAGAAAAGGGGCTATCTGAATATTGAGCCTCATCTGTGCATCAGAGATGGAAAAAGGCACCTCCTGTAAAACACTCATACGCTTGCTGGCTATTGCATCTTTTATTAAGAGTCTCAAATCCGCATTGTCAAGGCTCTTAAAAACAGAAAAAAAATCCTTATCTATACATTCTTCCGATATCTTAAACATATTTTTTGCCATTGGATTAAATCTAACAATAGTAAATTTTTCGTTCAAAATTATAATAGATGACCTGATACTGTTGATAATACTTTCATTGTAGGATTTTAAAAACAGAAGTTCTGAATTCATTCTCCTGAGATTGGAAGTCATTGCTATAAGCTGATCCCTATTGCCCTCTGTCTCCTTCTGAATCCTCATAAGTTCAGATGTAAGTTTATTTATATTATTTATGAAATCGGAGACTTCATCGTCCCCAACTACATTCACCGGTTTAAATTCACCTCGCAGTACCATGGAGGAGAGTAAATCGGAAAATCTGTTTATCCTCTTGAGTCTGTTCTCTATCACAAGCACAACAACTACTGACACCATAAATGCCAGAATGGTAAAAATTATTAATTGCCATCTGATTGCCCTCTGGACAGATCCTATCCTGTTTATAAGAAGTCTCATCAAGCCTTCTACCTGCATTATAAGGATCTTCTGTTCCCTCTTTAGAGTATTCTCGGAGTTATCAACAGGTACCCAATAATCAATAGGACCAGGATATATCCCGAGTTTCATCGACTCTGATAACCTCTCAATCGCTTTACTGTACAGTTCAGACTTCTGCTCAAGAGAAGCAATCCTCTCAACAAGTTGTTGATATGACTTCTCCTCTCCCGAATCATAGAGCAACTTCTTTGATATCTCAACAAGACTCTTTATTCTGGTCAACAATTCATTGTTTGTATTTTCAAATGAGGTGGCATACGCCTCAATCGCATTAATCTTCTCTTCACTATTTTTCAATTCGAGCGCCTTCTTGAGTTCCTCATGTTTTAGACCTCTTGAACTCTCTATTCTCTGCACATATTTGTAGAGAGGAAGGTATACATCTGAAAAGACCCTGCTTTTTTGCCCTACATCATTCAATCTGACTATGGCTATTATCAATACTGCAATATACAGGAGATTGATAATTAGAAAGCCTATAAAGACCCTGAAACCCAGTGAGAGTCGCATCAACTCTTATTTCTTTACCGGCAATCCAATCAGGATAGATGAAACCTTATCGTTCTGATTGTATATAAAGCCCAATGAATAGTCATAGTTTGCAATTCCCATATTCTTTGTTGTAATTGGATAGTAGTATATTGTAATATTTCCCTGTTGTGTCGTCTTTGCCTGCCCATATTTAGGTGTAAAGAAAGTCTCAATCTCAGATTTTGTTGATCCAAGCGAGAGTGAAGTCCCCTTTATCTTCCCAAAAAACGGAGGAAATACACTGATAGTTACAACCTTACCTGAGAGACTCTGTGATTCAATAAAAGATGCACCTATAGATAGATAGGTATAATAATTGACTTTGTTTGTTGAATCTTCAGTGAGAAGATCCTCAGGACCCAGTTTATTTCTCATATCAGAGATTGAGGTAGCTCCACCACCCAAGAGTGCAAGATCGGCTGTTATTTCAAGAGTTGAAAATTTTTCATAGTCTATATCTGTTGAAGGAACAACCTTCTGAGCCTTATAAATCGTAAATCCTGTAATTTTACCACTATTATCAGAGCCTACATTTACACCTTTCTTAAACCAGAAATCAAAGGTATAGTCTTTCCCCTCTACATTAGCAGTCGCTGTATTGTCTGAATTTCCAAATTCGGTCTTCGCCTTTGATATATCATCACCAGCCTTTGTATGTCCTTCTGTCTCTCCATCAAAATCCTTCGATAGTATTATCCTTACCAGTTTGTCATTATCTGACAGACTCTTTGAGCCATCCGTATCCACAAACAGCATATCAAACTTCAATTCATCCACTCTTAGATAAAATGGCACATCCTGATTGGGCACAGATGTTGTTATATCTTTAAGAATTAAATATTTATCGTCTATCCTGATCTGTCTGGGATTGGCATTATAAATTATATCAATCCCGAGTCCAGGAATGATCTTTGCAGGAGGAGAAGGATTTGTATCGGTAATTACATCATCAGTCCCGATATCAGAAAAATTATCCTCCGATATAATCACATCTGGCTCTGTATCAGCAAGAGGTTCTACTCCCTCATCAATTGTGCTATCCTCAGCCTCCTCTATATTATCCTTTGAGATATCAACAATATCAGAGATAGAAACCCCATCTTTTATCTCAATAACATCTTTCTGTTCAGTATCAACGGACGCATCTTCCTGCGAAGAAGTAGAATCTTCGCTGCATGATATATAAATCACTGTACCTATTAAAACCATCATTAAAATTGAAAATATTCTATTCATTCCTGCACCTCCTAAAAATTAAAGATATTATACACTAATATACAGTTAAAAGCAAAAATTAAATTTACCTGTACTGTCTGAACATTTCAAAAGTCTCTTCAAGCCAGTCCCTCAGTTTATCTATGCTTATATCAAGATCCAGATCTTTTCCTCCGCTTATATATTTGAGAAGATCCTTCAGATCACCTTTGCCTATATCTTCATCACCGAATGCCCCCTCTATCCATCTTTTGTAAACGGATTCTATCTGTGATGCCTTTGCGGGTTCATTTAATTTGAGCATATTTATTAATTGTCTTAGATATGAGTCCTTAAATGCCCTCTCTCTTGTCCAGCTGGATAGTAAAAACCTGAATCTATTGGCACCTATCAGTTCTCTTAATTTTACAAAAAAGAGCGGAGCCTTTCCATAAACAATGCCTGCATACTGAAACATATTTTTATACTTCTCAATTGGTGTACTTATAGGCAGGTCTTCAAGCCCCAGAAGTCTCATCATAATATAGTTTAGCCTTATCTGTGTCATAAGAATATCTTCTCCTTTTGCCCCTCCATATTTATTTTCAAAATAGACATATGCCGAATAGCTCGCCAGCCCTTCATCCAGATAAGGCTCCTTCCTTGAATCAGATGGAACAAGTGTGCTGAACCACTGGTGAGCCACCTCATGCACAATCACAAATTCAAACATCTCATCCATAATATCCTTTGAGACATAAAGTTCACTATCAGAAAGTCCGCTTTTTGATATGTCACCATAGAGAAATGAACCAATTGTTACAAATGCCGGGAACTCCACTCCACCTGCACCTCCCGTAATGGGCGACTGGACAATCTTTAATTCGGAATAAGGATACTTTGCGTAATATTTTGAGAAGAAAGATACTGCCTCAGATGCTATCTTTAGAGCCTTCTCAGCAGACTCTTTATTTGCCTCGCCAATATAGTATGAGACAAATAAAATACCATTTACATCATTCCTTATAGAATTAAATTCAGATGATGCCCCACATACAATATCATTTACACTATCAGCGACATATCTTGTTCTGAGTTTTTTCCCCTTCTTTTCAGAGGCTGTTGCAATACCATTACAGACAAAAAGAATATCTTCACTTCGGATCACATCCAGAGTAAAACTGGAAAAATCACCTCTCTGGTAATCTCCCAATCCATCCGTATTTTTAATAGACCAGTTATCATCATATACCTTGGCAAGAGTTGGAATTATCGAGGCAAGATTACAAACATCTTTTGAACAACCAAATACACCATAATTATTCCCCGAAATATTATTCTCACCAAGCCCGAGAAGATTTGATAGAGAAGTCAAAAAGATATCTGTCTCCTCTTCGGAGATAACCGGGAGCTCAGCCTTAAACTCTATTTGAATGGCATATGATTTCTGCGGTTTAAAACCCCCCTCAATAAGCACTGTTGTATTATTAAGATATTTAAATTTTAAAGGCTCTTTATCCAGTCTTACTGATATAAGCTCCATATTCATATCTGTAGCACTACCTGTATTTGCCATTAGTCTCAAAATAAGACCTTTATTGGATGAGAGCGGATATACAAAATTTATAGTCTGGCTTCCCCTGTAAGAATTTTTTTCTGCATCAAACTCTACTTCTGCAGAATATACTGGCCTTGATTTTGAAATTATGTTCTCATACTCTTTGAGAAGGAGTTGTGCGTCTGCTCGATAAGAAATAAGAATAACAAAAAAACCAAGCAATGGTCTTAATACCTTCATAAACAACTTTATAATACTTTTTAATACGCAGGTAAAGTAAAACATTTTATTAAGACAATCAGGAGAGTGATTTATATTGAAGTATCTTGGTTAATTATATATAATTTTTACCAAAATGGAGGTGCAAGATGAAAAGATTCATTTTAATCATAATTCTGATTCCCTCACTCACATTTGCGGGATTTAATCAGATTCAGAAGGTTGTAATGGATCCCAACCCTTCCTATGACAATTACGACCGTAAAGAGATCGCGTTCAGTCAGAGCCTTAAATCTGTTGCATATCCCTCAAAGAGGGAGAACAAAGTCTTTGTAGTTGTAAATGGTAAGACCTCAAGCGAGAGCTATGATTGTATATCCACTGTCACATTCCTGCCAGAAACAGAAAAAGTCGCCTTTCTTGCATCAAAAGACGGTTGTAAGAATCTCTTCTGGGTAGTTGATGGAAAGGAGTATTCAAAATATATCTCTTCGCGTGGGAGGGCATTTACATATTCTAAAAGATTCAATCATTTTGCCTATGTAGCATCAGAGGAAAATAAAGAGTTTGTAGTTATAGATGGAGAGCCCGCAAAAAAGAGATTTGACAGGATAGACTTTTTATCATTCCTGCCCGATGGAGAGAGGCTTATATACAAAGTAAAAGATAAAGATTATGAATACATTGTTCATAACGAGAAGGAACAGAAAAAATACAAAATGATAAGAGATATTAGAATTACTCCATATTCTGATATATTCTATCTCGCCACTGATGGCAGCACCGAATTTCTTGTTATAAACGGAAAGGAACAGGCAAAATTTGCGGGTGGTGTTTATTCATATTGTATATCCCCCGATACAAAAAAGGTGATAACTATTGCAAATGACAGAAAGAATATTGTGGTAACTGTAGACAAGAAGATTCAGAAATTTCCTTTAATGAACAGGAGCAGACCTCTATTCTGTACATTCGCACCCGATTCAAGTAACTATGCCTTTGTTGCCCCTGATGAGAAAGAGTCAGAGAAGACTGCTTTATATGTAAACGGAAAAAAGATAGGCTGTTTTGAAGAGATTTTATGGTCATCAAATCCACGTTCAATAGCATTCTCCACAGACTCCTTAAAGTTTGCTTATGTAATCAAAGAGAAGAAAAAAGAGACACTTTTTATTAATGAAACCAGGATTGTAACCTATGATAAAATTTACAAAGTAATATTTAGTCCAGATTCATCTCATATATTGTACTCTTATCAGGATAGGGATGAACAGATTGGTTTCTCGCTCGGACTTGATGGAAAATTCCATAGGAATATTTCTTCACTCTCAGAATCTGTAGATGGTCCACTATTCGAGTTTGATGGCTCTGACAGAATAAGATATATCTATGAGGACAATAGTGGATTTTATTACATAGAAGAGATCGTTCAATGAGATTGACTCTCATAACATTCAAATTTCTACTTGCTATTCCACTCTTTTCAACAGCACAGAACCTGAGGTTAAGCATGTCATCAGGAATTAACTGTAAAAATGAATTACTTAAGGAGTGATAATATAATAAAAATTAAGAGATTCTAACAGGCAATTATTATAAGAGATAATCAGTTCAACTATATCCTAAGAATTTTAACTTATGCTTTCTGCTTTTTTTCATAAATACAGAAAAGGTTATCTAAAAAGTATTATTTAATCTTTGGCATGATTTTGAGTGTCCAACAGATAGTCTTATAATTATCAAAATATTATAATTTTTCACTTAATAAACCATAGATAAATCCATTATAATTAAATCAAACAGGTATCTATTTGACCGCGTTCAACAATCTCAAATAATTTTTTATTTTAGTGTGCAGATTGATTCTTTTTGAGCGGAGTTGCATGCCAGATACGTGAGAGCAAAAATACCCCAATGGGAGAAAATGGGGCAAGAAAGACAGGCCAGTAAAGCCAGTCACGCATTGTAATAAATCCCAGAACAAGAGATTGAAAACCCGTACCGAGATATACAAATCCATCAATAATACCAACAGCGGTCGCAGCGCCCTTCCTCCCACCAAAATCCATGGTGGCCGTCCCTGAGAGTACACCGTGAGTACCGATTACACATATAGAAATAATAAATACAAGAATTCCCAGTACCCAGCCGTTGTGTAAAAACGGTATCATAAGCACAGTTGAAAAAAACATTATTGCATATAACAATGCTGCTACAGGAGGTCTTCTCGATTGAAAAAATTTATCACTCACCACTCCAGCAATCATGCCACCTGAAATCCCTGCAATCATAAGCATAAGCCCCCAGTTGTCATTAACATACTGCCACCCTTCCACATCACCCGATTTTATATGCTCCTTTGCAAATATCTTAAACCAATGCATTACACCATTTCTCAAAACACCCGTGCAGAATTCCACAAAAGAAATAGTAAGAATAATCCTGTTTGTAAGAATCTTTTTTAAGATATCAAAAAATTTTACTGATTCGCTCTCATCTCCGCTTGAGGCATCCTGCGTATCAAAATCCTCAAAACCTGCCTGAGACGGCTTATCCTTGAGTATTAACAATTCAATAATAAAGAATATAAAAAGTAGTATAGAGGGGACAAAGAAGACCCACCAGACACCATTGAAATCTGCACTTCCGCGCTTATGTATATACCTTAAAATCTTCTCATTCAGATCAAAGGCAAGAAAGAGACCCATAGATATCATTATTCCAAAAATCCCTGAGAATGTCCCTCGCTCACGCACATAAAACCAGTGAGCATTTACCTTGACAATAGCAACAGCCCCATAACTCTGAAAATACATATTCATCGCATAGAGAAAAACAAATACAGGTACTATATTAATCTGCACACCTGGCGGAAGTGATACCGCATAGTGAATATACAACCCCATAAGCAGATTTGATATCGCGGCCCCCATAACACCTATAAGGATACCTCTCTTACCACCAATCTTATCAGTAAGCGGACCATTTATAATAAATGCAATGGCATATACCCACGCACCTACTCCGAAGATCGTTCCAAATGCATCCTTGGGCATTAGATTACCCAGAACTGTCTGACTCACAGTAAGATTGTATCTGCCCATATAAAGTAGAGCATAAGATAACCCCAGAGGGAACCAATTTATAAACCTTCTTATTCTAAACTCTGATGAATGCTGTATAATATCGTTCATAAACAACAACTGTAATATGTTTTATAAAGTTTAAAGTCAAATCAATTATTTGTTAAGAAAATAAATCCCATCAGGTGCCAGGTACTTTTATTAGTGCCAGGTAGATTTGTATGCCCTCCATTATTCACT
>JBBISZ010000027.1:0-15381 GCA_037441045.1 Deltaproteobacteria bacterium
CGTGGAGAAAGATAGGGTGTTCTGAGCCCAGATATGGTTCTATATAAGTAATAAAAAATTTGAAAAATATATCGTCGTAGGTATCGGATTCAGATATATTAATTTTGCCCTTTAACTTCTCTGCCAGCTCCTCCCTTTCTTCCAGAGAGTTGAGGGAGATCTTATAATCCTGCAACAAATCTTTTACTGTCACTCTGTCAAATTTTTTTGAAAAGTCTATAGGATTACCTGAGATGTTTAATACATTCAAACTCATCTTATCAACAATAAATTTTATTAAATCTTCAGTTGTCTGCATTGTGTCAAGATAGTTCTTTTCTATTTCATAAAACTCCAATCCCAGAAATTCGGGGTTGTGCAATTCTGAAAATTCATCATCCCTGTAAAATCGACAGATCTGAAATATATTCCCATATCCCATTGCAAGAAGTCGCTTCATATATATTTCGGGACTTGTTATCAATGTAGCATCTATTACTTTCCCCTTTTGTGATACTTTTATCTGAATGCTCTTAATATTTGGATTGCTCTCATCTTTCAGATAGATGGAGGGGGTCTCAACTCTTAAAAAGCCCCTGTTTTTAAAAAACAGATTTACATAATCAATCATTTCTCCCCTGAGCATAAGCAGATTTTTATTTATTCTCATACGGACAAAGATATTATGCCTGTGTTATTCTTTTTTGGGCTCAACTTTATCTGTCTTTACCTTTGCATACTTCTTCATAAATTTATCAACTCTTCCTGCAGAATCTATTATTTTCTGTTTGCCGGTGAAGAAGGGATGGCAGTTGGAGCAGATATCGACAGAGAAATCTTTTCTTGTGGATTTTGTCTTAATTACATTTCCACAGGCACAGGTGATTGTGCAGTCATTATATTCCGGATGAATCTTCTCCTTCATCTTTATACCTCCAAAACAAGGTCAATCCTTTTATACTACATTATACATAAAGTCAAATCTTTTTTGAACTACTGTCTTAACTCATCATTCCCTTTTATGATTCAAGTCCTATCTTATAATCCTTTTAACTTCAATCGATATAACTTCCTATTCCCCACTTCCCAATTACCTGTGGACTGTTGACTATGGCCTCGACCAGTAGACTTTAATATTACTCATAGAAGGCTTAACCCCATCCTTTTTTGTTGACAGCTTAACCTCAATCTGCAGCCATCTGTGGCCATTTAAGAATGAACATGAGGATAAGTCAACAGGCGAGTTTGTAAATGTGCCACACCATTGAGTTGGGTTGGTCTGGAGTTCTCCCGCTGTATTTGCAGATCTAACCCTCATCTCTATTGAAGTATCAGGAGGTACGATAGAATCAAATGTGATCTGGTGCCAGATAGGATTTGTATATCCTGAATCAAAATTTTGAATAAAATATCCTTCTTTTGTTGTGACTACCCTCAACTGTTGACCCGTCATATCTGAATATGTGTATGTATAATATCCCGGGTCAATAGGGAATATAGCTTCATGTTTGCAGTCTTTTGTAAATCTATTTGCATATCCTCCACCTCTATTTACAACCCATATCTTTCCATCTGCATCCTCAGCCACACCTCTGGCATCACAACCGTTTGGATTGGTCGGCGTGCAGGGTGATACAACACTACAGATCTCCTGTCCTGTCTGTGGATCAATCTTATACAATTTATGTGTGCTTGTATATGCAGATGCCCAGACATAACCATCTCTATCTACAGTTACTCCAGTAATAATTCCACCACATCCAACACTTGTATTATGTGTGGTGTACGGAGGATCAGGCTCAACGGCATTTACGCAGCCTGTCTTATGATAACTACCAAACCATATCCATCCATTCTTGGGTGAGACCGCAATACCGTAGGCAGCAAGAAATGATACCATCGTAGAATCTCCAGTAGTTGTATCAAACTTTATAGTTTGAGTGGCATTAGTTGAAGCCCATAGATAACCCTTTCCGTCTACCGCTAATCCGTATACAGGTATTGGAATTTTGTATACTGCCTCGACCTTGCATCTGGGAGGGTTCTGATTCTTATCTACTTCAAAGGGATGAATTTTATAAAGCATTGTTGTATTCCATGTGCCTGCCCAGACATATCCATAAGCATCAATTGCTATTCCCCTGCATATTCCTATGACATCTGCACGACAGACAAGGTTTCCGTCTATATCAAGATGTACTGCATTTGAATAATTAGGATCATTTGGAGAATTAAAACCTCTATTCCCTACCCAGACAGAATAGTCCATTGCTACAGCAGTTCGGGATGGATCTGTGCCAAAAGAACTCTTCTGCCATAACTTCTGGCCGGTCACTGTATCAAGTTTTGCGATCTCATTCTTACCCTGAATTGCTACATAAATAAATGGTGTCTGAAATGTCGCCTCACCAAGTGTTACTGAGCCAGGATTGTTTGGATCAGGTTCTACGCCATTGCATTCTCTACCTTCTACTTTGCAATCTGAGAGGTCGTTGTAATCCTTCTCATAACACGGCTCATCGCACTTTCCGCATGCGTTTACAGAATCGTCTATAAGTCCATTACAGTCATTGTCTTTTCCATCTCCGCAGATCTCAATGGTGGGGAGTATCTGACCCTGACAATTGCCACTCCATCCCGAAATCGTGCATTCCTCAACTCCATCTTTGCACTCTCCAACTCCTCTGGTATTCAATGATCCCGTGTAGCAGAGCCTCTTCTGACCGGGCATGCAGTCACAGTATTCATCAACATAACCATTGCAATTATTGTCAAGTCCATCATTACAGACTTCTTCGGTCGGTAGGATTGCCCCGTTACATTCTCCCCAGGTTCCGGAGTCCAGACATATCCTTGTTCCTTTTTCGCAGATACTCTTTGAGAATTCAGAGTTGAATACTACCGGGATTGGACCATCATAACATTCACTCTGTTCGGCCGGCTGGCACTCACATCCTTCATCAATTTCGTTGTCACAGTCATCATCTATACCGTTGCATTCCTCGCCAGTTGGCTTCTTCTCTCCTTCGCATATCTTACTCCAGAATCCATTTATACATTTCTGGGTTCCATCATGGCAACTACCTATATTTCTCGTATCAAGTGATCCAGTATAGCAGGGACGAACCATCCAGTCCTCACACTCCGGTTCAATGTTGCAGTTTTCTGGATTTTGTGGATCACAGTTATCTATAATACAACCTTCATCTGTAAGCCCATCACAGTCATTATCAAGTCCGTCATCGCATATTTCGGTATCCTCAGGAAGGACATATCCTATACATTCGGTCCATTGCCATATGCCATTTGTAAAAATACAGTCATGCAGCCCGCTTTTACAGATACCCTTCCCCATATTTTCAATTGGTCCACCGTAGCAGGGCTGGTTATATCGTGGCTGGCACTGGCAATCGCCACCCGAACACTGACAGTCAGCATTGCAGTCACAGCCTTCATCTACTTCTTTATTACAGTTATCGTCTCTTGCATTTCCGCATATCTCCTGAGGTTCTGGTCCACAGTATCCACATCGATTTACAACCGATAGATCTACCTTGTTATCACAATCTGTATCGTTCGGTAATTCTCCATCTTTTACATCACTACAACTCTCTTTTTGAGGCAGGACCTCTCCCTCACAGGGACCAAATACTCCATTTGTGCAAATAGAGATACCAGCCTTGCATGTCCCTATACCTTCAGTGCCAAAAGGACCAGTATAACATTTCTTCTCTGTACCCTCTATGCACGGACAGCCCTCATCCGTGAGTCCATTACAATTGTCATCTTTGAGGTTGTTGCATATCTCATCTGACATGGGAAGTACTTCATCTTTGCAACTACCCCATTTTTCATTTTCACATTCCTGAATTCCGGATTTGCATATACCTTTATTCAGTGTCTCAACAGGACCTGTGTAGCAGGTCTGAGTGGCACCTGTCTTACAGACACACCCTTCATCAGTCTCTCCATTACAATCATCATCAATAAGATTGCTACATATCTCTAAAAACTCAGGACCGCATTTGCCACATTTGTTGGTTATTTTATAATCAGGTTTTCCATCACAATCTGAGTCTTTTGGGGTCAATCCATCAGCGACTCCTTCACAGGTTTCAGGTCTGGGAGTTACTTCACCTTCACATGCTCCCCATTTTCCATCAATGAATCTCTGCGTACCCGGTTTGCATTCTCCTATGTATTTTGTCTTCTCATCTGCAGTATAACAACTTCTAAAATCGCCTTCTTTGCAGGCGCAACCCTCATCTGTTATTCCATTACAATCGTCATCTTTTCCGTTGCATACTTCTTTCTGTGGCAAAACCTCTCCCACACAATCTCCCCAGATACCGTCAAGGCATGTTTGAACTCCATCTTTGCAAATGCCTTTGTTCCTCTGAGAATCTTTTCCAGAAAAACAATCTTTCTTATCTCCTGAAGAACATCTCTCTACAATGCTATCTTCCCCGTATACATCCTTTATATGTCTGATATCTTTAGTTTTATCAGGCTCTGCGTCTGATGTTCCCTGTCCAGTCTGATTGTCAATGTTTGAACTGCAACCATAAAATAGTATTATACCAAACCCCAATATCGCAAATATTGACTTCCTCATTTTTCCCACCTCCTGATTATTATTATACATATTTAATCAGCTGATTTCAACATAATTAAAAATCGCACACATTTAAAAAAAGCGGCTTTTTATTTTTAATTTGTTAAAGTTATGTATTACCTTTTTTGCAGAATCAAACGCTAAAGTTATTGCATAAGATAAAATCAGACGATAACTACTTTTATACTAATAAGTTAAAACTAATTAATAGTAAATTTCTTTAAATTTTAATCTTTTTAACTTCTTTGTTGAAGTTTTTGTTAATAATCATTCGAATCTGGCATTTGAAATGTAATAGAAAAAAAAGTAGAATAAAACTTATATTTTCCCCAACAAGTTTAAAAGCATTTTTTTATTTTTTTGAAAAGCCAGATAATATAGAGTTATTGATAATGCTGTACACCAGAGTGGTAATCGGAAAATGGTTATCAGGCTATGAGTTGAGCGCTCTATTCTTATATTCAAAGTCTCATTTGACTTTTTTATTGCTTTGAATTATTGAGTCAGGTTCAACTTTTGAGGGATTTTATGATAAAGTATGAAGAAGAACTGAATGAGCGTCAACTGGAGGCAGTAAGACATTTTGAGGGACCTCTTCTTGTTCTGGCAGGTGCAGGGAGCGGGAAGACGAGAGTTATTACTTATCGTATTGCACATCTGATAGATGTCTATAAAGTTAACCCATCAAATATTCTTGCTATGACATTTACAAATAAGGCTGCAAATGAGATGAAGGAGAGGGTAAATAAACTCCTTGGAGAGAATGTCTCAGTATTTGTTAGTACTTTTCATTCAGCCTGTGCCTATTTTTTAAGGAGGTATGCATATCTTCTCGGTTATAAAAATAATTATGTTATTTATGACGACGACGATTCAAAGAGGTTGATAAAGCAGATATTGAGAAGTTTCAATCAGGATGATTCTCAAGATAATGTTTATAAATATTATAGCGAAATTTCAAACAGGAAGGATAGAGGAGAGGAGATCTCTTCAGGCGAAGATGAAGATTTATCATTTGAAAATAAGGTAATAAGTGAATATCAAAGGATTTTGCTTAATTCCAATGCAATGGACTTTTCGGATCTAATCCTGAACATGGTAAGGATTCTCAAGAATTTTGAGGATGTAAGAGATGTTTTATCCAGAAAATATCGGTTCTTACTTATTGATGAATTTCAGGATACAAATAAGATCCAGATGGATCTCCTGCTTTTACTTTTAAAAAGGCATTCAAATATATGCGTGGTGGGTGATGATGACCAATCGATTTATAGGTGGCGTGGTGCTACCATTGAGAATATTCTCGGCTTTGATGCCAGTTTCAAACAGGCAAAGATAGTGAAACTTGAACAGAATTACAGATCAACAGGCTCCATCATTCTGGCTGCCTCGGAACTGATAAAGAATAATCAGAAGAGACATCAAAAGACATTGTTTACCAGAAAATCCATGGGAGAAAATATTATATTTTATACAGCTCAAAATGATATTGAAGAGGCATCATTTATAACAAATGAGATTTTGAGGCACAAAAATGAGAAGGGGAGGAGATTTGGTGATTTTTCTATTCTTGTTCGAACAAATGCGCAGATGAGGGTGTTGGAGGAGTCGCTGAGAATAAAAAACATACAGTATGAGGTTATTGGTGGTGTAAAATTTTATGAGCGCAAGGAGATAAAAGATATAATCAGCTATCTGAGGGTTGTATCCAATCCAGAAAGCAAACTGGACTTTGAAAGAATACTGAATATCCCACCAAGGGGCTTCGGTGAGGTTACACTTCTAAATTTGAGAGAACTTGCGGAGAAGAAACAGATATCACTTCTGGATGCCGCACTTCTATTCCCAAAGACTTCAAATTTTGCAAAATATCTTAAAGAATTGTCAAAGGAGGCAATGGAAGTTCCTGCTTATCAACTGACGCAGAAGATAATCGCCGATATCTCGTATAAGGAGTATCTGATGCAATATTTCAAGAGTGATTATAACGATAGAATTGCAAATATTGACGAATTTATTAACTCAATGATTCCACGAGGAGAGGGAGATGCTCTTACGCTCTCTGAATTTCTGGAGGGTATTACTTTGATGTCTGATATAGATGGTGCTGAATTATCTTCTCAGAAAGTCTCTTTAATGACAATGCATTCTGCTAAGGGGCTGGAATTTCCTGTGGTATTTATAGCAGGCTTTGAGGAGAACATTATTCCACACTTCAGGTCAATACTTGATTCGGATGAGATAGATGAAGAGAGAAGACTTCTTTATGTAGCTATCACGCGGGCGAAGGAGAAATTGTATATTTCGTATGCCAGAGAAAGATTTCAGGCAAATACGCCTTCAGGGAGAAGAGTCAGTAGATTTTTTGATGAGCTGCCACGAGGTGTTCTTACTTTTTTACCAATCGGGAAGATAGAGCAGAGTACTATATTTGGTTCAGATGTGGAAAGACATGATAATACTTATAAGGTGGAATATTATCCCGAATTTTTGAGATCTGAAAACAGTGAAGAGGAGAGCAGATACAGAATTGGGATGAATGTCGTTCATCCAAAATTTGGTATGGGGATTATAAAAAAGATTGAAGGCAATGGGGAAGAGACAAAGCTCCTTATCTATTTTGAAAAGTATGGGTATAAGAAGCTTTTGCACTCATTTGTGAAAATCTTATAATTTTTATAATTTTATACTTGATTATTTCTAATCCAGTGAATAAGTTCTAAAAGTAATTCTTTTAAGAGGATGGATGTATGAGCAAAAATTCAGGATTGGAGACGGGAATGAGATATAAAATACCGGAGACTATACCTGTTCTTCCGGTCAGAAATATAGTACTTTTTCCGATGTTGTCTATGCCCATGATGATAGGTAGGCAGAAGTCTATTAAACTCATAGATGATGTGCTGGTCTCTAACAGATTTGTTGCCATTGTGGCACAGAAGGATCCTGATATTGAGGATCCAAAAGAGGATGACCTTTATGATGTGGGTTGTGTAGGAATAGTTCTCAAAATGATGAAATACCCTGATGGGCAGATGCGTACTCTTATTCAGGGTATTTCCCGTGTTAGGATAGAGCAATTTGTATCAAAAGAACCGTATTTTACAGCCAGGATATCTCAAATAAAGGAATATTATGAAGCCAGTGATAAATACAAGGAAAAATTGGTTGAAATAAAGAAGAATTTTAATATGCTTGCTGAACATATGCCAAATATGCAGAGGGAATTATTCTCGGCTATTATGACAAGTGAGGACCCGAGTTTTCTTACGGATATAATTGCCCTTAATCTCAACCTTAAGCTTTCTGATCTCCAGGAGTTGTTAAAAGAAGAAAATATAAATAAACGGGTTGATAAGATATTGCAGTATATAAAAAATGAGATTGAACTGCTGGAGATTGGCAACAAAATACAAAACGATGTAAAGCAGCAGATTGATAGAAGCCAGAGGGAATATTATCTTAGAGAACAGCTCAAGGCAATAAAGAAGGAACTGGGAGATGAGGATGATGAGCAGGATATCCGTGAGATCAGGGAGAAGCTTGCAAAGTTACAACTTCCTGACGAGGTGAGGAAAGAGGCAGAGAGGGAACTTTCAAGGATGGAAAAGATGCACCCTGAGAGTGCAGAATATACAGTCTCAAGGACCTATCTGGACTGGATTTGTGAGCTTCCCTGGAATGTCTCAACAAAAGATAATCTGGATGTAGAAAATGTAAAAAAGATTCTGGACGAGGATCACTACGGACTTGATAAGATTAAGGATAGGATAGTGGAATATCTTGCGGTAAGGAAATTAAAAGATGATATGAAAGGACCCATACTTTGTTTTGTAGGACCTCCAGGCGTCGGTAAGACCTCACTCGGGCGATCCATTGCAAGGGCATTGGGGAGGAAGTTTGAGAGGCTATCTCTGGGTGGCATCAGAGATGAGGCAGAAATAAGGGGGCATAGAAGGACGTATGTTGGTGCACTCCCGGGGCGAATCATAAGGGCACTCAGGAAGGTGGGTTCGGATAATCCGATTATTATGCTTGACGAGGTGGATAAACTCGGAATGGATTTTAGAGGGGATCCAGCGAGTGCGCTTCTGGAAGTTCTGGACCCTGAACAGAATTATTCTTTTACCGATCACTACCTGGATGTCCCGTTTGATTTATCAAAGGTACTTTTTATTACTACAGCGAATCTTATAGATCCAATTCCCCCGCCACTTCTTGACAGAATGGAGTTAATTGAACTGCCCGGCTATATTATTGAAGAGAAGGTTATGATCGCAAAGAACCACCTGATCCCAAAGCAGATCAGAGAGAATGGGCTCTCAGATAGACTAATAGAGTTTGGAGATGATGCGATTTTAAAAATTATCAGTACCTATACCAGAGAGGCAGGGGTTAGAAATCTTGAGAGGGTGATAGCCACTGTCTGCAGGAAGGTGGCAAGGAATGTGGCTATGGGGGAGAGTAATAAGACATACATTGATGAGAAGAAGGTATCTGACCTTCTGGGTCCCGGAAAACATTTCAGTGAGATTCTGGAGCGGACAGATATCCCTGGTGTTGCAATAGGTCTTGCATGGACACCAGTAGGTGGTGAGATACTCTTTATTGAAGCAACCAGGATGAAGGGTGCTCGAGGTTTCACGTTAACAGGTAAACTTGGCGAAGTAATGAGTGAATCAGCTCAGGCGGCACTTGCATATATAAGGAGTAATGCGCGTCGAATTGGCGTTGATGAGGATTTTTTTCAGAAAGAGGATATACATGTGCATATACCAGCCGGGGCGATTCCCAAGGATGGTCCTTCTGCTGGTATAACGATTGCTACCGCTATAGTTAGTTTGTTGACAGGTAAACTTGTTAGGTCCGATACAGCGATGACAGGTGAGATTACTTTGCGGGGTAAGGTATTGCCTGTGGGTGGAATAAAGGAGAAGGTTCTTGCTGCTGCAAGGATGGGTATATCAAGGATTATTCTTCCACGATATAATGAGGCGGATCTTGCAGATATACCTGAGAACATCAGATCCAAATTGCAATTTATACTTGTAACCAGTATTGACGAGGTACTCAAAAATTCCATAAATGATTTTGATATTCCAGATGGGCATAACAAAATAGAAAAGAAGAATGGACGGAAAAATAAAAAATAGGGAATTTACCTTATATTGTGTTTCCAATATATTAAAATATTGTAAAATGGGCAAATATTTGTATAATTAGAGTGATGGGGTTTACTCTTCCAAAGTTGACCAAGATATTAGTTGTTGGAAATGAATCTACAGGGAAGTTCTTCCTTGAGGGATTTAAGGATAGTGGGTTTGAGATTCATTTTGCTACGGCATATATTAATGCCATTCAGCAGTTAGAGGATGGGCTCTTCCAGATAATCGTGGCAGACAATCAGATGGAAGGTATGAATGGTATTCAGTTTCTGGAGAGGTGTAAGACATTTGCACCTGATATTCTGAGGGTTTTGATAGTAAACGAGGGAGATTCAAGGGTTTTGATAGAGGCAATAAATCGTGGAGGTATCTTTAAGATTCTTACTCATCCACTGGACATAAAAGATACTACTACAGCCCTTACGGATGCATCAGTTCATTACTGGACAGAGAAGGAGCATGAGAGGCTCTCAAATCTCATAAAAGAGCAGAATACCGAACTGGTTGTCAGGACATTGAATCTGGATAAGGAGATACATGAGAGGACAGGCTCCCTCCTGAACGGGTTGGTGGCAGCGCTTGATCTCAGGGATTCTGATACACAGTGGCATTCTCGACGGGTATCTCTGTATTCAAGGCGGATAGCGAAGGCTCTCGGAATAAAGGGTGAAGAGCTGAATGTAATAGAGAGGGGCGCATTGCTTCATGATATTGGTAAAATAGGAATTAAAGATTCGATTCTCTTAAAGCCAGGCAGGTTGACAAAGGAGGAGTGGGAGGAGATGAAGAAACACCCGGAGATGGGGTATAAATTGTTGGAAGGTTCTGACTTTTTGCAGCATGAGAGGATAATTGTTTTGCACCATCAGGAAAGGTACGATGGAAAAGGGTATCCTCAGGGTCTCAAAGGGAAGGAGATTGACATAGGTGCAAGAATATTTACAATCGCAGATACATTTGATGCCAAGAACTCTGATAGGCATTATAGAAAATCTATGCCGTTTAAGATTGCAAGAGAGGAGATAATCAGGTGCAGTGGAACCCAGTTTGATCCAAGGATAGTCGAGGCATTTCTTTCTGTTCCCGGACATGAATGGAGGGAGATTAGAGAGAAACTTGAGGGCAGGGATCTCCACAGGGAGAGTCAGAATGCTGCTATACCTCCGCCCCTGCCTCAGAACATCGCTTCCCCAACTCAACCTTCTGACAGGAATAACAGTAAGGAGTAAAATGGCGTTCGTCAATAGAGATATTAATACTTTCAGGTCCATCTCAAGTGCTCCACGTCTGCGAGATGTGCTTAGATGGAGAATTAAGAGTAGCCCTTTTGAGATGTACTCAAGAGCAAGTGATATAATTCCTGTTGTAAATACTGATATAGGTTCTTTGAAAAAAAAGAGAAATTTTATCCTCTGGATAGGACATTCATCATTGATGATTGATCTCGATGGAAGGCGAATACTTATTGATCCCGTATTCACAAACAGACTGCTTACAGTAAAGAGGGCAGTAAGTCTCAATTATGATCTTAACGATCTGCTTCCGATTGATTATGTCCTTATCAGTCACAATCACATTGATCATCTTGAGAGTAATGTACTCAGGATTATTAGAAATTCTGCCAGATATTTAATACCTCTCGGATTGGACTATTTTATGAAGAGATATAGGGTTTCTAATTATGTCTCGTTTGATTGGTATGAGTCTTTCAAAGAGAGAGGAATCGAGTTTATATTTGTGCCCGCACAGCACTGGTCGCAGAGAGGACCTTTTGACAGGAACAGGTCTTTATGGGGTGGCTTTATTATTAGATCGAGCAGGATAACTATTTATTATGCTGGAGACACGGGTTATTTTGATATTTTTTCAAAACTCAAGAAATTGTATGGGAATATTGATCTCTCTATATTGCCTATTGGGGCTTATGCACCAAGATGGTTTTCTTATAAGAATCATATGTCTCCCTATGATGCCCTGAAGGCGTTCTGTGATCTCTCCTCTGATAGATTTCTCCCTGTCCATTGGGGGGCTTTCAGACTTGGACGGGAAGGTGTGGATGAACCTATAAGGAGATTGTTCTCTTTATGGGAAAAGGAGAATATTGAAGAAGAGAGACTTATTTTTTTGCCAGTTGGTGGAGTTTATTCACTTCCCGGTATGTCCAAAACCGCCTGAGCCTCTATCTGTACTACTCAGATTTTCAGTCTCTACCCATTCAATCCTTTCAAAACGTGAGATTACCATCTGTGCGATTCTGTCGTGATAATTTACTATAAATGGATTTCTGGAGAGATTGGTCATAATAATCTTTATTTCTCCTCTGTAATCAGGATCTATGGTGCCTGGTGAGTTGAGAAGGGTTATGCCATGTTTTAGGGCAAGCCCCGACCTGGGTCTTATTTGTGCCTCAAATCCGTCGGGAAGCTCTATCGCTATTCCTGTAGGTATTGCCACGGTCTCCATTGGTTGAAGAATTATTGGTTCAAGGTTTACAGCATAAATATCCATACCGGCGCTCTGAGAAGTTATATATTGGGGCAGTTTTGGATCTCCATAGCCAGGATTTTTGATTTTCATTAATTTTATCTTCATTGTTTCTTTACTGTCTCAAATATCCAGTTTAGATAGTCGTTATGACCTTCCTGGATATTAATGGATACTATCTCAGGTACAGAGTATGGATGCATCATAATAATTCTCTTTTTTAGCTCAGAAAAAAGATCCGAACTGCTCTTGATAAGCATAAGTGTTTCTGTCTCATCCTGAACCTTCTCATCCCAGTAGAAGATGGATCTAATACCAGGTATTATATTGACACAGGCTGCAAGTCTTTCAGAAACTAAAGTGCGGGCAATATCTGCCGCATCTGAATGTGAAGGAGTGGTTACAAGTACCACTATAGCGTTTGTTGACATATCATCTCCTTTGATTTAGTTCTTCTCGTGTTTTATACATTGTATTAAACTCATCTCTCTCCACGACTATTGCAAGTCCCTTAAATTTGCCATCTGCACAGAATCCGTTGTGCCAATCAGTTACAAACACTGGCTTTTCTGGTTTTAATTTTATTATCTTTTCCCTGCCTGAGTCATCACAAATTAGAAGTGACAAATTCCCCTTAATGAGCATGAAGAATTCTGGACAATTGTGTTTTTCCATTATTTTGATATCTGATGCCTTTGTGTATTCGGGCGAATATACCCCTATCCTGTAATGTTTTTTATCTCCACAGAGTACCTGCCATCGTTTTCTTTTTTTGATGTTTAATACTTTATCAAATCTTACCTCGGGAAATGATGGATAACTTGTTTTTATAGTCTTTGCCATAATACCTCCACAAAGGGGCTATATATCATAATTCTATTAAAAATAAATTTTTTCTAATTTATAGTCGAGCAGGAGCATCCAGAGGCGTTATCTTGATTGTTATTTTGCGTATAAGTATCCATGAATTGTGCGTCCAATAGAATTTTATTATCTGTCAGGTACTCTGAGTCTGATATAAAAATGTCATTCTTGCCTGAATCTATTATTGTTACATCATCATTTATATAGGTATCAGATACAATTGAAATATCGCTGTTGTCCTCTATGCTGCTGTCCGAATGAATTGTGTCTGAGAGTCCTTTATCTTCTAATGTAGTATCTTCAATTCCTGCATCCTGTTGCCTTTCATAATACTCGTATGCACCTAAATCTATACCTTCTCCCTGTGGTCTCTTTATTCCGTCTTTATCTGTGGCTGGAGCATACTCTGTTTCTCCTTTATCAATAGCAGGACTATCGGCTGTAAGGTGTAAATCAAATTTGCTGAAATTTATAAAATATTTTTTTGTCCAATCAAAATCTATAACGAGATTATGATCATTCGTTGTCCCTTCTGAGAGTTGAAGACTCATGGTAATATTATTCCTGACAAGACAACCTTCTGAGGAAGTCCCATTTTTATGCGGTCCTATTCTTATCCATGCAGGTCCGGGGCTTTCCTGATTTATATCCACAACAGTATTGTTTACTATTCTGACATTTTTTGCCCCAGAAAATGTAATACCGTGCCAGTGATCTGTAATTATTACATTATTTTCAACTACCCAGTCCGTATAAAATCCGTCAAAACAACCTATGCCCTGAAGTGTACCTCTAAATGGTTGATTGGGATCAGTGTAGTTGATTATTAGATTCCCTCTTAATATTACGCCCTTTACCTCGCCCGTTCCAACATTTCCATCCTCTCCCACTGACCAGGATTGAAATCCATCGTCATGATTTTGATTGACATCGTAGCAGTTCATCACAACATTGTTTTCAAATAATCCGTAATCTCCCAGTCCTCGCAGTCCATCACCTGCAAAATTTTCAATTGTATTCCCTATTACTTTTGCATTTTTTCCACTTACAGAAATTCCAAAATTCACATTTTTTAGATAGTTGTTCTTTGCGGTACAATTATCAGTCTGTATAGAGATTCCCGAGCATGAAAGATTGTTCCAATCATCAATTGTCCATTGAGAGCTATCTTCCACAGAGAATATCTCTGAATCTTCTATTGTTGAATCTATACATGGACCTCTAAAATTGTGATTCTCAAAGACCACAAGTGTGGATACATTTTCGTAAGGTTCAGAAAATGATGGACTTATTGAAAGCTCCTTAAATATCCAGTTTGATGCACCGAGACATCTTATGTTTTTAAGCATGGGTTTATGTCCTGGGGCAGCCTCTACAATTATCGGTTTTTCGAGATAGAGATCCATTATTGTGATTGAGCAGTGATAGCCGTTCATAAGCAGGAGTCTGTCTCCTCCCTTTATTGGGGCAGAGGGATTCTTTAAGACTTTGTTACAATCTGGATTATAGGGGAGAGTCTCGCATTGGTAACCGCTAATTAATTTGTTGTCAATCACCTCCTGAAGAGAGGGAAGTGGATTTGCAATGCTTCCATCTCCATCTAATGAACCACCAGATGGATCAAGGTAAAAATCCTTTGAATAAAGATTATTGTCAACGAAAAATATCCATAAGATGACTATTATGGCACTCAAAAATAATTTACTTCTGGCGATATTCATTTTTTACCTCCTATTATAAATTAAGCAGTATGTTTATACTAATAATTTTCTATAAACTCAATAGTAAAAGTGCGATTTTGTGCATATAATCAAATTAAATTATGAAGCGATGCTACAATGTGTAATTTTTGTAAAGAAATCACTGCTGTCCAAAATAATAATAAGCCATAAAATCTATTCTTATAAAATAAAACAATGTGTCAGTTATAGATATCTTGCAGTTCCAAGATCAGGTTGCCATATCATGTCTTCTTTATCCCTCAAAATGCTGTCCAACTTAAAATCCCTTGAATGTTAGTTGCTCAATATCAGACACAATGGGCAGGATCTCAAAAGGTTTATTTATCCACTCCCATAAATCCCTGTATGTAAATAGATTATACCTCAATAATACCACAGGATTACTCAATGACCAGCCAGAGGTTGAACGAAACTTCAGATATTTCAATATCAGTATTGCTATCAATGCTGTCCAGATCTGTGTCATTACCGCATTTGGGGTAGTCCCGCCTGTGATTATTTGCACAGGAAAGTGTAGAACGCTCTGGAGACA
>JBBISZ010000028.1:0-15206 GCA_037441045.1 Deltaproteobacteria bacterium
CCTTGAAGGATTATGTAATCCTTCAAGGAATGCTTTATAAATGTGACATTTTAAAATTAGAACCACATGTCTAATCTATTTAAGTAAATTAATGCATTTTATAAAAGAATTATTTTAAAACTTCAGATTATTTTGGGTAGCAGCAACTAATCTGACATCCTAAAACCGAGAAAGTTTAAAGTTTATAGTTTTAGCTTTTTATATGGAAATGATACTATATTATTTCTTTGAATTCTTTGGATGGTCTAAATTTTACTGTCTTTGATGCCTTGATCTTAATTTTTTCACCAGTTTTGGGATTCTTGCCCTCTCTTGCCTTTCTCTGTTTCAATACAAATGCCCCGAAGTGTGGGTACAGAAAACGACTCTCCTTCTTTATAGCCTTTTTTATATTTTCAAATATTGAATCCATAATCAGATTGAGTGTCTTTTTGGATATTGTAGTCTTGGTCTGTTTTCTGACGGCTTCTATTAATTCTTGCTTGGTCATTTTCTGCCCTCCTTGGCATTTACGGTTAAAATAAAAACAGGGTCTTTGATATCATATAAAAAGGGTTTGTCAATAATAAAGTGAGCAAATTGGCTATTTTACAGCTCTTTGCAGAATCTTTTAGTCCTTCATAAAACTTATATTCTTAAGACTACTCATTTTCAAAAACCGCATTCTTCCCCATTGTGCCTGATGGTTGGGGTCTATCGGCAAAAATGTCTTTTATGATTACTTTATGGTCCCCGTTCTTATCTTCAAGTGAGAAACCTCTATTGGTCAATGGATATTCTTCTGTCCCTGACCATTTGCCCTGATCTTTTGGAAGTCCTATTGTGTATTTGTATTGAATATTAGTAAGCGGTGAAAATGCAAAAGTACCCGTCCATATCTGATCGCCGGCTACCTCATCCGACCCCTCTCCATCATCTCTCAGTGCGCAGCCAACAGAATTTGGTATCCATGCACATAATTTTTCGGTTGCTCCTACAATATAGACTATCCCGTTACCTCTGGGTGGAGGAGGTGTTGTAATATTGGTATATTGATCTATTGGAATTATTTTTCCACTTACATCAACCTTAAATGTTACATATATCAGAGTTGTTGAATCTTCAAATATAACTTTTGAACCAAAATTTGGCGCAGGATCAATATCCTGATTCCCCTTTGAGGCCACATAGAGTAGTTCCAGTGGATCATCTTTGGTGAGTCCAAGTGATGCAAATGGGATCTTGAGTTCAATAAGTTTCCCTTTGGAGATAGGACCTCCCGATATTATCCCGTTCAGTTGAGTGGTACTCCAGTTTCCGCTTCCATCTGCAGTGGACAATTGTAATGAGAGCTGACTTGAAGAGAAATCAAGCATAAGTTCTCTTGCCGCTCCACCTGATACAAATTGGAGAGGAGTCCCATTTCTGGTGTTTTTGTTGGCTGGATCTGCTATATATTCTCCTTTGTCTTTGTCTGTTATGTGTTTGTGGGAAAAGTATATAAAAATCTTAAGATTGGAGTTGAGTTTGGCAGAGAGATCAAAGTTTGAAAAAATGGCAGAATAGAAGTTGTTGTCATCATATCCGTAGTAGATCATTGCAATTATATCATCCTGCGCAGGTGTGGAACCAGATGAGTCGTTATCATAAAAAAGTCCACCCTCATTTATCCATTCACTCTCATCTGGATCAAATTGACCATTTATATTGGGAGGCGAGGTAAAAGGACCTTTAAGACTCTTTGCCTGTGGTTGTACAATTGGACCAAATTCTGGAGTTGTTATTTCTGCGCCAGCCAGCTTTGCAAATTCATATACGCCTGTCAGATGTGCTCTAAATGAACGGTCAAAGGGTGTATCATCGTTTGCTGGAGAGGTCATATCATCTCCGTACCACCAGAACCAGTCCGAGCCTTCTGCACTATACATCTCTTCCCATGCTTTCCATATATAATAATCTCTTTGATTTGTGGAAGGATCTGGCATCGGTGCAGATGGGTTTGGTCTTGGTAGACCTGTCTTTTCAAGATCGCTTCTGGCTCTTCTTAAGTATGTCCATGCCTGATTCTCCTCTGATTCCCCAATCCATATTGCATAGTTGGAGCCAATCCATGAGCCGGGCCAGAGGTCATCAATCTTCTTCATATTTGAAATTGGATGCGCTGGTATATTTCTATCTTCATTCCCTTCTATGTATTCACTAACCGTGGTGGTTATAATCTCTCCCATCTTATATGCCTCATTGAGTTTTGAATAAAGTAGATTTTTAAATCCGTTGCCCAGATAATCTTTCATATAGTTTTCCCATGGGTTTTCTCCATCAGATATAACGACCACCAATCTATCGCTCTGCCCAAAATTTGGGGCGTTTCTCAATACATCCTGAATGAACTCGTTTGCAGCCTGTTCAGCAGTGAGGCCCTGAAATGCAAAACCTATTTTATCCGAGAGTGCATTGTCTCTAAATATAATCGCCATATCAATATTTCCGCCGCCATTTGCTCTGTATGGTTCAAACTGAGTCAGCCCTGATGGAGATGATCTCTCGACTATGCCCTGATCTGTTGCTACCCATTTAATTGAATTTGCCGCAAATACCTTGATTGCGTCATTTGATACAGAACCTTCTCCTGGCCACATACCCTGAACGGTATAATTGAACAGGTTGGAAAAGTAATTGACAGCCTTTATAACATGTGCATGTGCATCCATAGGATAAGAGAAATTTGGTTGAGGTAGTACGTCAGAGGGTTGACATTTTCTTGCAGTATCAGTGTTGATCAGCAGGGGCAGAATAGGATGATAGAAAGGTGTTGTGGTGAGTTCAATCTGCCCTTTTTGGGTTTCAAAATTATATGCAAGTTCCTTGTGTGCAGGGATTACATTCTTAAGGATTTTATACTCCTCTGCTACCAGTCTATTACAGAGGTCCTCAGTAATTTTTAATCCTTTTCTCAGATAGAATTTTCCATCTGATCTCTCCTCAACTATGTCTGAGAGATCCACAGATGAACCGTCAGGTAAATTTACCCTTCCTCTCAAAAAATCCACATCAAACCATGCTATTTCAAAAAATCCCTTCAGGTTTAACCAGTCTTCCTGCGTGTATGTTGCGCGGTTTTTATCTCTGAGTGCTTTATATTCAGGGAAGCGTTCCATTACTGCATCTGATGTGGAGACGCATGACCATGCACCTCTATAAAAGAGTTCAATCTGTTCCTGGCTCGCTGTTACGGGGTCAGGTGTATCTTTTAGTAGAATGTCTATAAATGGATCTGTCTTGCCTTCATATTTTGCAAGAAACTCGGCCTCATTTATCCTGTTTGTGGCTGGATTGTAATAAGGACCGAGTCTTTTGAGATAATACTCATCCAGTTGATAAAGCATAACAGATGTTAGATTTATATTCAGGTGAACATCCGGATATTTTCTCAATATATCGGCCATTTTAAAGTAACTCATAATAGCATGTTTTCTTACCCATGGTCCCGAGAGTTGATCTTTGACAGGATCAAGATAGGTCGGCTGATGCTGATGCCATAGTATAGTTAGATAGACAGACCTCTTTATTTGTGCCTTGTTTCTTGTCTTGTCCAGACTATTTCCCGCCCTGTCCATAACATTCTGTACAAGTACTGTATATGTTAGTTGTGGATTAATTACTGCAGATGAAGGAATAGAGAGTGTTGCAAATTCATTATTTACAGTTACGCTCTCTACAGCGATTGTGGAGTTGTCCGAGCCTTTTATTGTATAATTCTCTTTTTTTGCACCTGATTCAGTGTCAATTGGCTTAGAAAATCTAATAGTGATTACCTTCCCATCAGGTGAAAAGGCACTGACTACATATGGAGGAGTAGAATCAATACCTGTATCTGCAATATTTTCCACATCTGCTATTTCTGTATCCTTATTCTCCTCAACATCTGTCTGTTTTTCATCCTTTGTCTCTGAACTGTCAAAGGTGATAATAATATCTGAGTGTGAACTGTCCATCTCAGTAGATGATGGTCCGGTACAGGCATAATTTAATAGTAAAATTATGAAAATAGAAAAAACAATCTTTCTCATCTGTATTACCTCCAGACTGAAACAATAAAATTCTATAGGAATTTTCTAAAATTGAAAAGATAAAACTTTACTAATTTACCATATATGCAATATATCCCGATCGATAATTCCTTTTAAATGGCTATGTCTGGTCTTTGCGAGATAAATGAGAAACAGAAAAATGCAGGCTAAATTTATAAATTTTCTCTTTTCTATTTGTAAAAACAATCGAGAGGATATAATGGTTTTACTATGTACTACGGTGAATTATCTGCAATTCTTGCAAGTTTTGCATGGGCGACAGGAGCGACGTTCTTTTCTCTTGCTGTAGTTAATATAGGTCCATATAGATTGAATTTTGTCAGACTTATTGTAGCATTTTTTTTACTGGTGTTTGCATTATTTTTCTCAAAGGGTGTATTTTTTCCATTAAGTGCAACATCTCATAACTGGTTCTGGCTTTCTATATCTGGTACAATAGGCCTTGTAATCGGTGATCTCTGCTATTTTGGTGCACTAAATTATCTGGGTGTAAGAATAACTATGTTACTTTTTACAATTGCTCCGCCCACAGCAGCGATATCGGAATATTTTATCTTAAAAGATCATATCTCTTATGGTTCAATTTTTGGAATGGTGATTGTTGTATCGGGAATAATTATTGTGATATTCAAAACAGAGGATAGACGAGATTCAAAGAGATATTCTGCAATGGGTCTATTTCTCGGTATAATGGCTGCAATATTCCAGGGACTTGGACTTGCTATATCCAGATTCGGAATAGGTGAATTGAATGCCATTGAGGCAACTTATATAAGAATGTTTAGTGCGGCATCTTTCTATGCCCTGATTTTTTTATTGATGTTTCAAAGATTACACAAATTTGAGAATAAAAAAGGAAAAAAAGCATATCTATATGCTTTATTAGGTGCATTCTTTGGCCCATTTTTAGGTGTAATATTATCAATGAATGCTATAAAATTCACATATACCGGAATAGCCCAGACACTTCTCTCTACTACACCAATTACAATTATTCCTTATTCAGTTTTTGTCTTTCACGAAAAAATAGGATTGAGATCAATAATAGGAACTCTAATTGCATTTGCGGGTGTGATTTTACTAATATGGCTAAAATAGTGCTTGTGTTTTATTTCCGAATGCAATATTATTGGTTTGAAATTGTTTTGGTAAGATAAGGAGAAAAGGCTATGTCACAGAGCTTGTTTTCAGGTGATATAATAAGAATTATCATCGATAGTATTCCTGCACAGATATATTTGAAAGATAACAATCTAAGATACCTTTTTGTAAATCAGCGATTTGCTCAATATAAAGGAATTTCAAGAGAGCATTTTATTGGCAAAAGTGATAGTGAAATATATCCCAGTGAACAGGCTGAAAATATAACAAAAGAAGATTCACAGGTTTTATCTACTGGTTTTGAGATGATGTATGAGCATTATAGTCATAATTCAGATAGATATTTTGCAATCAGGAAGACGCCTATGAGAGATGAAAAGGGAGATATTGTGGGACTTCTGGCTGTAATATTTGACATAACAGAGGAGAAAAAGGCATACATTCAACTTTAAATAAAGAGTCGTGAACTTGCCGAATCAAGTGAAAAGTTCCAGGATATACTTGAGAATGCAAATGATTTTATCGTGAGTATGGATGAAAATGGGCAGATCCTCTACGCAAATAGAGCTTTTCTTGATATTATGAGAATTGAGGAGAAGAAGATAAAGGATATGAATTTCTTTGATTTCTTAAATTCATCATCGAGAGAACAGATATTTGTTGTCTTTGAATCGATAAAGAAAGGTGTCAGGATTAGTCATTCAGAATTTACAATTGAAACTCATGACAATAGAAAACTGGTTGTAGAAGGAAATTATACATTCAGAAAGTTTGAAGGCAAAAAACCATATATACTTGGAATATTTAGAGATATTACACAGAGGAAGATAGATGAGGAGAAGATAAGATTCCTTGCATACCATGATGTTCTTACGGGGCTACCTAACAGGCTTTTACTTTTTGATAGAATAACTATTGAAATAAATAGATCAATTAGAAACGGAACTTTACTGGCAGTAATGTTGATGGATCTGGATAAGTTTAAGTCAGTAAATGATAATTTTGGCCATAATACAGGTGATATTTTGCTTAAAGAAGCATCTGATAGAGCAAAAGCGATTTTACGAAAAATTGATACTATTGCAAGACTTGGAGGAGATGAGTTTGTCATTATTTTATCTGATTTGAAGAGTATCGCTGATTGTGAGGATATCGCCAGAAGGATTATAGAGGAGGTATCCCGTCAATATGTTATTGAACAAAAAGTAATTGAGATCTCTCCGAGTATTGGGATAAGTCTATTCCCGGAGGATGGGAATGAAGCGGATGTTCTGATTAGAAAGGCTGATATTGCTATGTACAAGGCAAAATCGATGGGTGGTAAGTCATTTTCATATTACAAAAGATGAGTGAGTAAAAAACACCTCAAAATGGTAATTATTACCTTAATTTGTGCTTTGGTATTAGCGATTTGTATTTAATTTAAGTTTATATTTTTGAAAATTAATATATATTGCGATCAATTAAAAAACTGAATAATTTCAATAAATTAACCTATTGTATCTACTTAAAAATTGATACAAAAAGGCAAAAAATGTAACTGGCACCTTTTCTGTTTTATTCTGGCACAGTTTTTGAAAAATGCTTTATTACGGTCGGTAGAAGGACCGCCCTTTTAAGCCCTGTCTCCATGGGGGAGATAGGGCATTTTTTATTTCTATAATCTCCGTGTCCACTTGATGTTGATAACATAATGAAATTTAATTTTTATTACTATGTAGGTCGTGTAATTGATGTTTATATGTAGAATCAACTTTTATGCAGTTATTTATTCATTACGCCATTTAAGATTAAATCTTTTATAATTTCAATCTGTTCTTTTACTGTGCCTTTGAGTGAAAATTCACTTTTAAGGATCCTGTCTGTGACTGTATGTCCTGCAAGGATGAACATCATTGCTCCAAGACAGAATGACATAAGTAATACTGAATTATATTTATCAGTTATTACACCATCTCTCTGAGCATCTTCAAATATTTTTTTTATATATCTGAGTTCTTTTAGTACGATATTGGAGTGAAACCAGTTGGAGATATCTGAATTTGTTACTATCTCCCTTGCAAGAAGTTTGGGAAGATTGTAGTTGTGTTCATAAAATTCTGCATAAATATCAAAAACCCTGAAAAACTTTTCTTTGCTTGGTATCTCTCTATCTTCACTCAGTGTTTTGATCTGTTTGATAATTGGATCTACTTTGCTCTTTATAAGTTCCTTATATAAATCCTCCTTGCTATTAAAATAGTAGTTTATTAATGCTATATTTGCATTTGCTTCTTTGCAGACATCTCTTATAGAGGTATTTGAATAACCTTTTTCTATAAAGAGTCTCTCTGCACTCTGCAATATACGCTCTCTGGCTGTCTTTGTCTCGGCCTCCTTACTCATTCGCCTCTCCGCTCTTAAATCTTTCTACAAGACTCTGAAAATATGAGAATATTACTGGAACAACTACCAGTGTTAGAATTGTGGATGTTATGAGTCCACCGATAACTGCGATAGCCATGGGTGCCCTTATTTCAGCTCCGAGTGTGGTACGCGTTGCAATGGGTAACATTCCGAATATCATTGCGAATGTAGTCATAAGAATTGGCCTGAGCCTTATTGTACCTGCTCTTATGATTGCCTCATTTAAGCCCAGACCTGATTCTCGACCTTTCAGGGCAAAATCTACCAGCAGGATGGCATTTTTTGTAACCAGTCCCATAAGCATAATAAACCCGATCATGGTAGTCATAGATAGATTGTACCCTGTGAATAGCAGTAAGCCAATTGCACCTATAAGGGAGAACGGGAGCGAGAACATAATTGTGAATGGGTGGACAAAACTCTCAAACTGAGATGCAAGAATGAAATATATCATTATTATCCCTAAAAAGAGCGAGATAAATAATGATTGAAAATTCTCTTTCATAAAATCTGCCTGTCCTGTGAATCTATATGAATAACCTTTGGGTAGCCTGTCTTTCAATATCTTATTCAATTCCTCTACTGCCTCTCCCAGCGCCTTTTTCTTCGTTAGATTGGAGTAGATGGTAACAACTCTCTGACCGAATAGTCTGTTTATGCTCTGTGGTAATATCCCTGATTTCTGCTGGATTATATTACCAATCTCAACAGGCATTTGAGCCATGGTTCGCAGTTTGAGGCGTTTGAGTCTGTTGATATCAGTTAGTGTAGCATCATCCATTTTTATTCTGATGTCATATGTATTTCCACCCTCTTTGTATTCTGAGATTTTATCGCCGGCAAGCATCAGCCTTAGATTTGTGCCAATTACAGCGGGGAGAATTCCTATCTGGCTTGCCTTTTCTCTATCAATGACGAGCGAGATCTCAGGTTTTGACTCTTTGTATGAGATGTCGATATCTGTATATCCGCCGAGTTTTATCATCTCTTCCTTCACTTCATTGGCGATTTTTGAAAGTGTATTTAAATCATTTCCAAGAATATTTAATTGCAATATAGCAGCTGACGAACCTATCTCAACTGCCTGTTTCTGAACAACAGATATGGTTGCCTTATCATAATTTTTTAGACTATTTCTCACCTCGTCCATAATGTCTATCTGGTTCTTACGTTGCTCAATAGGTTTGAGTTTTACAAGTATGGATGCCGCCTCCTTCTTCTCCAGCTTTCCACCTCCTATGGTTGAAAATATAAATTGTATGTCATCTCTTTTTGAGAGGATATCTGTAATCTCATCCACACATTTTGCGGTATGTTCAAGTGAACTTCCTGCTGCTGCTTCAATATTTATCTGAAATTCACCCTGATCTGTAATGGGCATCATCTCCTGTTTTAAGAAAGATGCCATATACATTGTTATAATAAAGGTAACTATGGCTATTGAGATAACCAGAATTCTGTTGTTTAGAGCCCATCCAACTATTCTTGCATATAAATTGTCCAGCCATTCAAGGGTTCTTTCTACTGCAATAGTAAAAAAGTTCCTCATTGGAAGTTTCATAAATCTACTTGAGAGCATTGGAGTTAGTGTAAAAGAGACAAATAATGAGATGAGGACAGCGATGACTACTGTAGCGCCAAACTGTTTCATAAATCTACCGACCATACCATAGGTAACTGCAATCGGCAGAAATATTGCTACAATTGAAAATGTAGTAGCCATTACTGCAAGTCCTATTTCATCGGTCGCAGTAAAGGCAGCCTCCATCCTGTTCTTTTTCTTCTCAAAGTGTCTGAATATATTTTCGAGCACGACTATGGCATCATCCACCACAAGACCAACGGAGAGTGAGAGTCCCATTATAGTAAGAAAATTGAGTGTCCAGCCCATCGCCTTTATTGCAGCAAATGAACCTATTATTGAAGTAGGAATGGCTATTGCTGCGATGATTGTCATTCTGATATTCCTCAGAAATACTCCTATTATGACAATGGCAAGAATTGCACCGAGATATAGATCGTCAATAGCCTCACTTATTGAGTTTTCAATAAAGACAGCGTTGTCTGATATAATCTGTATTTTTACACCAGCAGGTGCGAGTTTATTTAGTTCGGGTAAAATCTTTCTTATCTTCCTTGCCATCTCCACTGTATTGGTCCCGGGCTGTTTGGTAACAACAAGTGATAAAGTTCTCTTCCCATCAAGCACTGCTCTGGATTTTTCATCAGCCAGAGAGTCTTCAACTGCCGCTACATCCCTTATTCGTATGATGGAGCCATTGATATTTGTGACCATCAGGTTTCTTAGTTGTTCAATATTATCCACAGTCCCTTTAGACTTTATTGATATATCATAATCAGAAATTGTAAGGTTACCTGCAGGTATGTCTATATTCTGGGCACCAAGAGATCTTACGATATCATCCATGGTAAGATTATATGAGATCATCTTTTCTGCCTCAGGTCTTATCCATATAGTCCTCTCTCTTCCACCTACAATCTCAACATTTCCAACTCCATTAATAATCTGAATCTGTCTCTTAATCACCTTGTCTGCAAAATCATATAAGTCTGTCTCACTTATTCCACCCTCACTCATAATTCCGAGGGAGATAACAGGCATTGCCCCTAAATCCACTTTCTGCACGATTGGCGGATCTATATCAGAAGGCAGGTCTCTCTGAATAGTAGTAATTTTGTCTCTAACCTCCTGCACCGCTACATTTATGTCTTTTTCAAGTTCAAATTGAATGACTACCATAGATACATTCTGGAGACTTTGAGAGCTCAACATCTTTATATCACTTATCTGGTTGACTGCCTCCTCTATCTTTTTGGAGACCTTTGTCTCGAGTGTCTCAGGGTCTGCACCTCTATAGACCGTGGTTATGGTTACCACCGGAAAATCAATATTTGGGAACATATCTATTGCCAGTCTGGTATACGCATAGATACCAAATGTGACAATAGCCAGTATCATCATTGTTGTAAAAACCGGTCTTTTTATTGAAATATCAGCAAGTTTCATAGATTACCTCTTTGATTATTTACCTGCAATTCTTATAACATGACCATCTTTTAGTATGTTTAAGGGCGATGTTATTATAAGATCCTTATCGTTTAATCCTGATGTGACTCTTACTGATACTGAATTTATCTCTCTGAATTCAATATCTCTGGATCTTGCAATGTTGTTTTCAGCGACAAAGACTCTGCCTTTTCCATTGGACTGCGAGACAAGATATTTCTTATCAAGTATGTAGGTATTCTTGAACTGTTCTGAGTATATTTTTGCAATTCCAAACAGTCCGGGCCTTAATTCATGTTCATATTTTTTATTGCTGATCTTTATAATCACATAAGATGACATACTCCTCGGGTCAATATCTCTAACAATCTTATAGACAGGTTCTGAAATCTCCTTATTGATATCCTTAAACAATATATCCACCTTTTCTCCCTCTTTGAAATTGTTTAGTTCTGAGGCAGGGACTGATAGTTTGAAAAGGAGATTGCCAATATCTATAATCCTGAACATAGGAGTTGGTGGCATCATATTGACCCGTGTCCCTACAGATACAAGCCTGTTTGTTACATAACAGTCAAATGGTGCCCTGATAAAAGCATCATTATACCCCTTATTTGCCATATCAAGCCCATCTTTTGCCATCTTCATCTGGTTTTCTGTAATCTGGTGTTTAAGTTTCAATCCTTCATACTGGGCATCTGATATAGATTTTGACTCATAAAGCTTTTGGGTCCTCTCAAAGTCTATTTTGCTCTGCTCAAATGCCAGTCTTGCTGATTCAAATTGATTCTTTGCCTGAGAAAGTCCAATCTCAAACTCCTGGGTATCAAGTGTGGCAAGAAGTCCACCCTTTTTTACAAATGTTCCTTCCTCTGCATATATCTTTGAGATTACACCGGATACCGCTGGCATTACTGTAACATCCTGTTCAGAAAAGAGAGTCCCTGTATATTCAAGGTATTCGGGCGATCTCAATGACGATGCCTCAATTACTGATGCAGTAACAGTAGAGAAATTCTCCTCTGTGCTACTTATATTTCCGGATTTTCCGCTCTTACATGCAGAAAATAGAAGTAAAAGTGTCGAAAAAACTGCTATATAACTCTTCATAAGTCCTCCTTAAATTTGGGTTTATTTACTATCAATTGCTCTTTTTAAGTCCTCGAGTGAAAGATAATATGAATAAAGTGCATTAGCATAATTTATTCTGGCATTTGTCAGCATTGTCTCTGCATCCAGTACCTCTGTTGCGGTTATCTGGGCATTTTCATACTTCTTGACTGCAATCCTGTAAACCTCCTCTGCAAGTTCTATGGATTTTTTATTGGAAAGAAGAGAGGAGTAACTGTTTTTTGTCTTAAAAAATGCATTTTTTACATCAATGATTACGCCGTCTTTCAAAGATGTAAGACCCAATTTTGCCTTTTCTATCTCTCTATTATTTGCCTTGAGCTGGAAATATGTGGACCCCCATTCCCAGAATGTCCATGATAACTGGCCACCTATAAACCATGACTCGTCAGGTTGGAATAGATTTCCCCACTGTTTTGAATATGTAAATAGCCCAACGACAGACGGGATCAATCCTCCTATAGTGGTCTGTTTTTTTGCATATAACATATCTGTACGCAGAGTTAATGATCTGATCTCGCTCCTGTTTTCAAGAGCCTTTTGTATTGATTCATCGAGGGAGATGTCCAACGGTTGAGGTGCATCAGATAGATCTGCCGCAAGCTCCATTTCATCTGATGGATTTCTGCCTATCATCGTATTTAAGAGTGATTTCATAACAGAGATGCCTGATTCTACTTCCAAAAGGGCATCCTTAATAGAGGCAAGTTTTACATCTACCTTCATAACATCATCCTTCTGTATCATACCATTTTTAAAGAGGTTTACAGTCAGGTCTTTATATGATTGAACGAGCTTTATTGAGGCAAGTAGATTCTCCCTTGTCTTTTCAAGTTTCAGTATGTTAAAAAAGGTTTCTGCAACCTTATATCTGATATCTCTTTTCTGCCTTTCAAGATCTATAATTGATGCCTCCTCGTTGAGCGAATTAATTTTATAAACATGATAAAGGGTATATAGAGGGGTAATTGGCTGGGCTATCGTAAATGAAAGGCTTTTGGTATCCTGATCCATAACATGCATCTTATCAGGTATATTAATTCCCATACTGGCAAACTGTGGAGGAAGTTGAAATCCAAATGATACATCCACAGGCTCATTCCAGTGCATATACTGAGCAGATGTGGAGAATTTTGGACCCATATTTGAAAGGGATGATAGCTTATTGTAGTGTGCTATCTCATAGTCCTTTTTTGCTGTCTCAACTGCCTTTGAGTTGGCTTTCTCTATTGCAAGTTCATATAGTTCGTTTAGAGTAAATCTTTCAGCATGGGTAACAGACGATATTGATAATACCAGACATAGCATTGAAATCTTGAATCTCATAAAGGAGACCTCCCTGAGGTTAAACAGTTGATTAAAACAACTGTTTTAAACGATTGTTTAATATAAACATAATCTTACTTTTGTCAAGTAGAAATTTTTGCAGGAGAAATTATGGTTGATTGGGTCTGTTCTATTTTATAGATCAGAATTGAAGCAGAGGATCAGGTAAATGTAGTTTATTTTAGAAAAGTTATACAAATTTTTCAAATAGATTTATTGGTGAATTTCCTATTTAATAGGGGTGTTTTGATATTTTGAACTGCCATCTTATTATTGAGTAAAATCTGAAAAGCAACTTTATTTATGGATACTTAAATACATAGCCCATGTGATTGCCATTATTGACCTGACGGAGATTTTTCGAATTTTATTAGGTTTAATTTAATTGAAGGTACTGGAAGCATATAAGAAAATTATTCATCCGGAATAGTAAAAATATAAAATTTATAAAAATTCATTGAAAATAAGAGGTTATTATGGCATATATGAATCTGACCCGGGCAGGTAATAAAATTTATGTTTGCAAATTTTTCGGACGAATTTGAAATTCTTTTTAAGGAGGCTGAGGATATAGCAAATCAGACCGGGCAGCAGCTTACAACCGCTCATATCCTCCTTGCTGCATATACTTTTGAGAATAATCTAAGAAGTATTTTACAAAATCGGAAAATTACCGAGGATAGTATACTTGCCGAAATACAGTCAAGGCCCGAGGAGAGACCCGAGATAATTGCCCAGATAAGGCAGAAGGCGATCGAGACATCAAAAGGTTCAAAGAGCGAAAATGTAAATACTCTTGCTGTATTATGGGCTATTTTGAATAATCGAGAATCTCTTGCATATAGGCTGCTTGAAAAGCTGCAACCTGACTTTCATAATTTCAGAACTTATGTGTCTCAATTTGCCAGTGGTGCAATGAAATGCCCGGTAAATGAGGTCAGGACTATAAAGATTGGTATACCAAATATCAAGAACGATACAATGAACAGGATGTCACCTGCTCAAAAGAAAGAAGAGCCTTTACAACAGATAGAGACGAAGCAGGTAATTAGTGAGACGGAAATAAAGGTTGAGAAGTGTTCATTTGAACTTTCTCCAGATGAGTTTCCAATTTTAACTAAACTCGGAAGAAACATATCTCTGGATGCTGTAGAGGGAAGGATAGATCCTGTTATAGGAAGGGAGAGAGAACTTTCTGAGATAATAGATATTCTGGGCAAGAGGAGGACAAATAATCCACTTCTGGTCGGTGAGCCTGGAGTCGGCAAGACGGCTATTGTAGAAGGTCTGGCTGATATTATTGTACACAATCCTGAGAATGCCCCGGCTCTCAAGGGGAAGATAATTATTGAATTGAACATGGGTTCCATTATGGCAGGTACACAGTTAAGAGGGGCTCTTACCGATAAACTGAATGGGATAAAGGAGGAGGTAAAAAAGGCACAGGGAAGGGTAATCGTATTCTTCGATGAGATTCATCAACTGGTGGGGAATGGTTCTCAGGATATTGGTGAGGATGCTGCAAATTCATTAAAAACCGAACTTGCACGAGGAGATTTTCCTCTTATCGGGGCTACTACCAATGATGAGTTTAAGAAATTTTTCGAGAGCGATCCGGCATTTAAGAGGAGATTTCAGACTGTTCTTGTAAGAGAACCTACGGTGGACGAGACTATAAAAATACTCAAAGGTATAATCCCGCAGTATTCCTCATTTCATAAAGTTACATATAGTGATACATCTGTGGAGGCGGCCGCTCGATTGTCTTCAAAATATATCAGCGATAGATATCTTCCAGATAAGGCTATCTCGGTAATAGACCTCGCAGGTTCAAAGGCAAAAAGGGAGGGAAAAGAGGTTGTGACCGAGATAGAGATTGCATCAGTTCTATCTAAACTTACCAATATACCCGTAGAAAAACTCCTGCTCACAGATACAGAGAGACTCCTAAAGATGGAGGAGATAATCTCTGAGAGGATAATCTCACACAGGGATGTTGTCTTAAGGATTGCTCAGGTTTTGCGTCGTAATTATGCCGGAATGTGCAGTAAAAGGCCCATAGGCTCATTTCTTTTTCTGGGACCTACAGGAGTTGGTAAGACTGAAATGGCAAAGGTGCTGGCAGATTTTCTCTTTCAGAGTAG
>JBBISZ010000029.1:0-14677 GCA_037441045.1 Deltaproteobacteria bacterium
GCCTCCTTGAAGGATAATATAATTCTTCAAGGAATACATTATAAATGTGACATTTTAAATTTGGAATTAAGTATGACGTTTTAAAATTGGAACCACAATTGCTAATTTTATCTTGAAATAGAATTATTTTGATATTAAATTTCATACTACCTCTTCTTGTGGGGTAATGATGAGATTATTCCTTCTTATATTTTCCTTTCTTTTGCTATTTAACGGCTGTTCACACAGTGAGGAGATAAATATTATCTATTCATCAGATATCTGGGGTGAAACCGCTGATTGTGGATGCCCTGGTCATCCGACAGGTGGTCTATCACGCAAAGCAACATTTCTATCCGGGACAAGAAAAAACTACAAAGGTGTATATTACTTCGAGATAGGAGATACATTTTTTAGACCCGGTACCGATATTAATCAGGCAAAGGTAGAGATCCCAAAGGTTGATATGTTTATTGATTTTTTCAATAGGGAGAGGCTGGATGTCTTTGTCCCCGGCGAATCTGAATTTTTACTCGGAATTGATTTTCTCAAAGACAAACTCAAATCTGCAAAATTTAAGACAATTCTCTCAAATCTTGTAGAAAAGGGCACAAAAAAGACCGTATTTGATAGAACATATATAGACAAAAAGTACGGAAAAAAGATATGTGTGTTTGCACTTATATCTCCCGAATTTTATAAAAATGATTTGTATGATGTGCTGGAACCTGTATCTGTCGCCAAGGATATTTTAGCCGAATTTTATAAAGCTGGTTGTGAATTTAATATACTCCTATCTCATCTCGGTTTTAATATGGATATAAACTTCTTAAAAGATATGGCAGACTCAAAATTAAACCTTCTCATAGGTTCACACGACGGTGGTTGGATGAGTGCACCAAGAAAAGATGGAAATGTACTCACTGTCTATGGATACAGACGTGGGCAGGCAGCAGGACACATAGGTTTCTCAGGTTCTCTAAATACCAAAAATATGTATGATGCCACACAATATATTGAAGACAGAGAGACACTATCAAAATTCAAAAAGGAGTTAAATAGACTAATTGGGCCGGCAAAAGGGAAAGATCCCAACGAATTTTTCAAGAATGACTCCAATACTCTTATGAAAATAAAGATGCTCGAGGAGAGAATCTCCGAACTTGAACAGAAAATCAAAGATGGGATTAAGAGCGGTCATTATTATTTTAATAGGGTTGTAGCAATGGATACAGCCTACGAAAAAGATAAAGATATTGAGAGAATAGTTAAAGAAGCCGAGGCAAAAATAAAGAGGTAGCCATGAAAAAGATAACTGTTGGTGGACAGGCAGTAATTGAAGGTGTGATGATGAGATCTCCAAAGGCATTTGCAATTGCCGTGAGAAGACCTGATCATAAGATTGAACTCTCCATCAGAAAGTGGACATCGCTCTGGGAAAAGATAAAATTTTTAAGATTACCATTATTGCGAGGGGCTGTTGTGCTTTTTGAGACCTTCTACAACGGGATATCTTCACTAAATTTTTCAGCCAGGATATATATGCCAGAGGAAGAGAAAAAAGAAGAGAAGGACAATAAACAAATAGACATAGCTATAATTGGCACAATGGTATTTGCATTTGGAGTTGGTATTCTATTGTTCGTAGCCCTTCCGCACTATCTTACAATGATATTCAGCAAACTTCTTGGGAAAGAACTGGATGTATCATCAGTCATATTCCACATCGTAGATGGGCTTATAAAGATGTTGATATTCATTGCCTATCTCTATTTTATCTCTCTTATGAAAGATGTAAAAAGGGTATTTATGTATCACGGTGCCGAACACAAGAGCATATTTACTTACGAGGATGGAAAGGAACTGACTGTAGAAAACACCAGACAATACACGACGTATCATCCAAGATGTGGGACCTCCTTCTTGTTGATTGTTATCATTGTTTCTATATTGCTTTTTGCGATAATCTTTCCTTTTGTTCCCGCGTTTTTTCAAAACAAATGGTTCAACAATACAGTGATGATATTAATAAAAATTTTACTTATGCTGCCTGTGGCAGGTATCTCTTACGAATTTTTGAAGTTATCCGGCAAATATCAGAGCAACCCTGTAATAAAAACAATGATTTTCCCTGGTCTGCTCCTGCAGAGGATTACAACTCAACCACCCACAGACGATATGATTGAAGTTGCAATAATATCAATACTCGCTGTTATAAAAGAAGAACAGAATCCACAGGATAAAGAGAGGATTATGACATTTGAGAGCCTTAATGACTTCAAAGATAGATACCTTGCTCCTCGAGGCAGTGGTGAGATAGCACAGTCGCAGTTAAATAATCTATAACTGGAATGTAGAGTAATATTTTAGAGGTAATTTATGCGTGATAAACTTGCTGACATAGAAAGTAGATTTATCAGTCTCTCTGAAAGGATGGCAGATCCTGCCCTCATATCAAACAGGATAGAATTTGAAAAGGTTGCAAAAGAAAGGGCTCAACTTGAGCCGATTGTGGAAAAATTTAGACTTTTGCTATCAAAAGAGAAAGAACTTGAATCTGCAAAAGAACTGCTTTCAAATACAGATCCAGAGATTAAAGAGCTGGCAAAATCAGAGATAGAGAATTTAAACAATGATATCTATAGACTCAATGAAGAGATAAAGATACTCCTCCTTCCAAAAGACCCGAATGATGAGAAAAATGTAATACTTGAAATCAGGGCAGGAACTGGCGGAGAGGAGGCGTCGCTGTTTGCGGGAGATCTGTTTAGAATGTATTGCAAATATGCTGACTCCAGAAAATGGAAGGTTGAGGTATTGTCCATGAATACCACCGGGCTCAAAGGTATTAAAGAGGTTGTAGCTATGATATCTGGAAACGAGGTGTACTCGAGCCTGAAATATGAAAGCGGAGTCCATAGAGTTCAGAGAGTACCAGTTACAGAGGCATCAGGTAGAATTCATACATCCACAGCCACTGTTGCAGTCCTTCCTGAGGCTGATGAGATTGATGTTCAGATAGATGATAAGGACCTTGAAATAGAAGTCTGTAGAGCATCAGGTCCAGGCGGACAGGGGGTCAACACAACAGACTCCGCAGTAAGAGTGGTACATAAACCAACTGGTATTGTGGTTAGCTGTCAGGATGAGCGTTCACAGCAGAAGAACAAGGCAAGAGCACTCAAGATCCTGAGGGCACGTCTTTATGAGATGCAGATGGAGGCTCAGAAAAAAGAGATAGCTGATACCAGAAAAAATCAAGTTGGGAGTGGCGAAAGGGCAGAAAAGATTCGCACATATAATTTCCCTCAGAACCGTGTCACTGATCACCGTATCGGTTTTACATCTCACAAACTGGATATGATACTGGACGGAGATATTGAAGAATTGATTATTGCTCTGAGAACATACTATCAGGCTGAGGCATTAAAAAAGGGCAACCAATGAGCGATTCTCCAAAAAAGGGGACAGTTCTCTCGGCACTTATGTGGGCATCTGCACAATTCAACTCTGTCGGAATTCAATCCTCAAGACTTGATGCAGAGATACTGCTATCAGAGGTTTTGAGACTTGAGAGGATTCAACTCTATCTCAACTTTGACAGGCCAATGGAAAAAGACGAAAAGAATCGTTTCTTATCGCTTGTTGAAAGAAGAAAAGGACGCGAACCAATAGCATACATTATAAACCGTAAAGAGTTTATGTCCTTAAACTTCTATGTGGACAGGAATGTCCTGATACCAAGACCCGAGACAGAGTGTATGATAGAATGGATTGTAGAAAATGTGTCTCTATTATCTGATAGCAGGGTGCTGGATATAGGTACGGGTTCAGGTTGTATCGCTGCATCTCTGTTAAAAAACACAGACATATCTCACATCTATGCCTCAGACATTGATAGATCTGCACTTGAAGTGGCAAATAAAAACCTTAACATTCTAAAAGGGGACAAATCGTTTACTTTATATAATTCTTCACTGTTTGATAAAATTGATAGAAATGAATTTGACCTGATTGTTAGTAATCCTCCATATATAAAAAGCGGAGACATATCAAAACTCATGCCGGAGATATCACTTTATGAACCTGAAATAGCCCTCAATGGTGGTGCGGACGGATGCAAGATAATCAAAAGGCTTGTATCCGATTCACTGCCATATTTGAAAAAGGATGGATATCTGGTTTTCGAACACGCAGAGGACTTCTCGATGGAAAAGTCGCTAATAGAAAATAGGTATCAACTCGTCTTCTGTGGAAAGGATTATTCTCAAAGAAATAGATTCACTGTTTTGAAAAAGATACAGGATTATTAGATTTTTTCTCAAGAATTGAAGTATGGATAGACTGAGGATAAAAGGACCTGTAAGATTAAAAGGAAGCGTAAAAATATCAGGTGCAAAGAATGCCGCTCTTCCCTGTATTGCCGCCTCAATATTGACAGATTCCGATGTGACATTAATCAATGTTCCTGAACTTGCCGATATAAACTCTACCATTCAATTGATGAATTATGTGGGGGCAGAATGTGAATTTGATAATAAAAAAGGCATACTGAGACTGAACTGCAACGAAATAAACAAATACGAAGCACCCTATGATATAGTCAGGAAGATGAGGGCATCCTCTCTGGTTTTAGGTCCTCTGGTAGCAAGATTCAAAAAGGCAAGAGTCTCTCTCCCCGGCGGTTGCGCAATAGGTGTAAGACCGATTGATCTTCATCTCAAAGCTCTCTCTCAAATGGGGGCAGACATTCGGATAGAACATGGTTATGTTGTGGTAAATGCAAGAAGGCTAAAAGGGATAAAATTTTTCTTTGATCTGGTAACAGTTACAGGAACTGAGAATATAATGATGGCTGCAGTCTTTGCAAATGGGACGACAATACTTGAAAACTGCGCAAGAGAACCCGAGGTGGTCTGTCTGGCAAAGATGCTAAAATCAATGGGGGCAAAGATAGAGGGTGAAGGGACAGACAGGATTATTATTGAGGGAGTGAAGGAATTAAGCGGCTGTAATCATAAACTTATACCTGATAGAATTGAGGCGGGGACATACGCAGTAGCAGCGGCTATTACCATGGGCGATATCATTATAAAAGATTGTGAAATAGAGCACTTTGATAATGTACTTATAAAATTAGAGGAGGCTGGAGCCGAGGTAAACAGGATGAACAAATCTGTAAAGATCTGTATGAAGAACAGACCTCTGCCTTTTGATATAGTAACTCAACCATATCCTGGATTCCCGACAGATATGCAGGCACAGTTTGTAGCACTTGCCACCATTGCCAGTGGAAGTTCGAGTGTAAAGGAGACAATATTTGAAAACAGATTCATGCATATTCCCGAACTTATGAGGATGGGTGCAGATATTGAGATAAGAGGAAATTCGGCGCATATTCGCGGGGTAGAAAAATTATTTGGTGCAAACCTGATGGCTACAGATTTGAGGGCATCTGCCGCTCTGGTTCTGGCAGCGCTGGCAGCAGAAGGTGAATCCATTGTCAACAGAATATATCATATTGATCGTGGTTATTCACATCTGGATGAAAAACTCAAAAAGCTTGGAGCACGGATTGAAAGGACAGGCGGATGAAAAATATCAGAGTCAGATTGGATAGAAATGCACTTCTCAATAATGTAACAGAATTTTCAAGAATATGCCATGGTCCAGAAAAGAATATGGCAGTTGTAAAGACAAATGCATACGGACACGGCATAAGCGAGATAGTGGAGATTCTAAAAACGACAAACATCCGAAAATTTGGTGTATTTACAATAGACGAGGCAATGAAGGTCCGTGATACTATTCCAGACTCACAGATTTTAATCTTTCAATCTCTATATGATGATGAATTAAGAGAGGCAATTGAACTCGGCTTTAATATTACTATCGGGTCATACGACAACCTTAATAATTTACTTGAGATAATAAAATCTACCCGAAATCCTCCATTTATACATCTCAAAGTAGAGACCGGCAGAAACAGGCAGGGGATAACTTATGACGAAATTGATAAAATAAGTGATATCCTCAAGATTAAGAGAAAAATAAAATTAAAAGGCATTTATACACATTTTGCAAATATAGAGGATACGACAGATCACTCATATGCGGTCTTTCAACTTTCAAATTATAAAACAATTGTAAATGAATTTAAAAAGAAGGGAATTGAGTTTGAGTATAGGCATACCGCCTGTTCTGCAGCAGCCATACTATTTCCGGAGACACACTTTGACTTTGTAAGAATAGGGATCAGCCTGTACGGTCACTGGCCCTCCCGTGAGACCTTTGTTTCAGCAGGTCATCTCAATATTGAAAAACCCAACCTCGTCCCTGTTATGTCGGTCCTATCAAAGATTATCCAGATAAAGGCTGTCAGATCTTCCGAGTATATCGGGTATGGATGCAGTTACAAAGCCACAAGAGATATGAAAATCGGAATTTTACCCATAGGCTACTCCAATGGCTATTTAAGGGCGTTTTCCAACCGCTCATATGTAATTGTAAAAGGCAGAAGGGCTCCCGTTGTTGGCAGAGTTTGTATGAACATGACAATGATAGACATTACAGATATTCAGGGTGTGAATATACTTGACGATGTATTACTTATTGGAGGTGGATCAAATGACAACATATCCGTAGAGGACCTCGCCTCAATGGCGGGCACCATCAACTACGAGATACTCACATTGATAGACCAGAGTGCACCCAGGGAGATTTTTTGATAGGTGAAAAAGAGAAAAAAGAAAATTCCATTCAGGATAGAATCCATGAAAAAGCCCTCAATGCCCATAGGGACAGAGAAAGGGAAGAAGGGGTATGACAGGAAGAGGGAAAAAAGAGAGATTAGAAGAGAACTGGAAAATGAACAATGAAAATAAATCAAAATGCTTTATCTGTCAGAGAGAGGGGAAAACCAGTAAATCAGAATTCCTGTGCGAAAAATGTTATCTCCTGGCATTGAAACATCCGTTATTTAAGTGTTCCAATTGTAATAGCACGGGCGTGGTAACAGAGGAGGTAAGGGGTATGCTCAAATCACAGACAGGTATTGAGATAGAAAGACCCTGTATAATCCTCACAAATTACTGCGCAAACTGTATTAAGGGCATTGATAAGATAGATCTGAAAATACAGATTTATAGACTGGACAAAAGGGGATTTGCATAGAGATTATCTCTATCTACTTCTTCCTTTGAAATTGACCTTTATCGGAACACCATCAAAACCAAATGTCTCTCTGATTTTATTTATAAGATATCTCTGATATGCAAAGTGAATCTCATCAGGATGATTAACGAATATTGTAAAATTTGGGGGCGCCTCCTCAGTCTGTGCCGCATAAAAGAATTTTATCATTCTCCCCTTTGTGCCATGGGGTGGATTCTCCATCTGGATCTTCTCTAAAAGATCATTTAATTCTGATGTCTTAACGCGTTTTTTAAAATTTTGGTCCACCTGCATTATGAGATTGAGTATGTCTTCTCTGTGTCTAAGGTGAATTACCGAGTCTATTACAAGCGGGACATAAGTATTTGCCTTAAATATATAATAAAATTCTTTCATAAAAGCCTTTTCATTTTTATATTTCTTGCTCCTTATCACCAGATCCCATTTGTTAGCCAGAAAAATAAGTCCCCTCCCTCTCTCCTCCACAAGGTTTACAATCCTCTTGGTCTGTTCAGAGATATCCTCATTTGCATCTATCACAATAATAACAACGGAAGCCCTTTCTATGGTTGCTATACTTTTCTTAACTGATATCTCTTCAAGTTCATCTTTTATCCTCTTCTTCCTCCTTATCCCCGCTGTATCAATAAATATAAATTCATTACCATTGTAATCAAATTTTACATCTACAGTGTCAACGGTTGTGCCGGGCATTTCCGAGACAATCAGCCTATCATCATTTATAATAGAATTCACAAATGATGACTTCCCAACATTTGGAGTACCAAGAACTGCAACACGAATAGTATTTTTTTCGACAACATCTGAAGAGACACCTCCTCCAGTCTTTTCCTTTGCCCGTTTTATTATCTCCATTCTGAGATCCTTTATCCCATAACCGGTAGTGGCAGAAACAATAAAAAGTGGCTCAATCCTGAGCCTGTAAAATTCCTGAGAATTAAGATTCCTTTCATAATCATTATCACATTTGTTGACCACTACTATTACATCATCTTTTCTCTTTCTCAATAGATTGGCGATCTCCATATCATATTCTGTACAGCCCAATTTCACATCTGTTATAAAAATTATAAGATCAGAGTCTTTTATCCCTTTTTCTATCTGCTCTTTTACAAGTTTTGTGAGCCTATCAGTCTCTTCGGAGACAATAAAACCACCGGTATCTGTTAGTTCAATAATTGTCCCTTCTTCGTTTATCTCTACAATCTTCCTGTCCCTTGTCACACCGGGTCTATCATAAACTATTGATATATGCTGCTTAATAAGTCCATTAAAAATAGTAGACTTACCAACATTTGGTCTGCCTATCAATACGACTTTATAACTCATACCTTTTCATACCCCAGTTCACTAAGAAAGAATCTATCTCTTGTCCAGTTCTTTTTTACAATTACCTTGAGTTCAAGAAAAGTCTTACACCCCAGCAAATCCTCCATTGATTTCCTTGCACCAATTCCGATCTTTTTGATCATACTGCCATTTTTTCCGATTACTATGGGTTTTAGAGATTCTCTCGAAACTATAATCACGGCTTTGATCCTGACTATCTGTCTATTTACATCCTCATTATATCTATCTGATTCATCAAACTCTTCTATGTTCACCGCACATTCATAAGGAACCTCATTCTGTAAAGTATAGAAAATTTGCTCTCTTATAAACTCCTGACACAAAAATCTCTCACTTTTTACTGTAACATAATCAGGATTATACAAGAACTCGCCTTCTGGCATATATTCTTCTATGGTTTTTATTAGTCTATCTATATTATCACCCGTAAGTGCCGAGATCTCAACAATCGTGCCTGATAAATCTCGCGATCTTATATCTTCCTTAAGTATAATTATTTTCTCTTTTTTTATAGTATCTATCTTATTCAACGCGATTACTACCGGCTTTTTAGATTCCATTACCTTTTTCTTAAATGCCTCAAAAAGACCTGATGGATATCTTGCAAATTCATCTATATTTATTGGCTCTATTATAAACAGAATGAGATCAGAATTATCAATCGCCGCCTCTATCTCCTTTTCCAGTATATGTTCAAGCCCCTTATCTGATCTTATAAAACCTGGCGTATCAACAAAGACAATCTGAGAATTTTCAGATTGATATATGCCTTCTATCCTGTATCTCGTGGTCTGAGGACGCGGACTCACTATTGACAGTTTCTGCTTAATTAAGGTATTTAGCAGTGTTGACTTACCTGCATTTGGAAGACCAATTATTGCCACAAAACCTGAACGCTTACTCATAGACCCACAAATTAAGCACTAATTACGAAATTGCAAAGTAATTTTTCACAGAATTTTACAATCCACAAAGGCTATTCTAATACTAAAACGCTTAAAAACAATTACTTTACGAAAAGTATGCTCTTATGATATGCTTTACAATAAAGGAGGTCTGGATGAGAAGTTATTTTATTATATTTATTTTAATCACAGCCATTTTCATACAATGTGAAGAAAAGGAAGAGGATGCCGTTTATTATGATGTGGGTGAACTGTTTGGTAAATGCAAATCTGATGGAACATGCAACAGTGGACTTAAATGTGTCAACGGATATTGTAAATCACTGACCGATGCAGATCCCAACCGGGGTGGAACCATAATCGGCGGAGGGGACGAAAAGGATGGTGGCTCAAGTGATACCTCCTCATCTTCTAAAGACTGCTCAAAAGGGACATGCAAGGGATGCTGCACACCTTCTGGTTTCTGTATGGAGCCCGGAAATCTGGATACAGCATGTGGATACAACAATATTACCTGTGTGGATTGTACAGCGAGTGGAAAGATCTGTTCCAACGGTTACTGCACATCAAAATCAGGAGACTGTTCAATGACAAACTGCAATGGATGCTGTGATCTCAATCAACAATGTCAGTCGGGATTCAGCAATACTGCATGCGGAAACAAAGGTGTACTCTGTACCGATTGTACTGCAACAAATCAGACCTGTATAAATGGTTACTGCCAGTAATTAACCAAAAAATTTTTTAGTTGCAAAAAGGCGTTTGACCTGTGACTTATCCTGTTCTTTATTTGGGGCGGAAGTTCTGCCATAGTTTTCTTATATCTCGGCACAAAAAACACAGGGTCAAATCCAAACCCATTACTACCCCGTGGTGAGTCTATAATAATACCCTCAACCTTACCCTCAAAAAAATAATACTCTTCATTACCTATATAAAGACAGGCAACGCATACAAACCTTGCAGTTCTAAATCTTTCTTCTACACCTTTCATCTCATTTAGTAACTTTCCGATCCTGCTCTCTGTGGTATTGGCATATCTTGCAGAATGAATACCGGGTCTACCTCCCAGCGCATCTACCTCAAGGCCCGAGTCGTCGGCTACAACAGGCAGCCCTGTAATCCCATGGATTCTCTTTGCTTTTATAAGAGAATACTCTCTGTAAGTCGTGACACTCTCTTCAATATCAATATTAATACCTTCATCCAAAAGATCAGATATACTGATATTTAGATCAGATAAAATATCCTTTATCTCTATTGATTTACCCCTGTTAGAGGTAGCAATTATCAGCCTATTCATTACAACTAAAAGGTGATTGCTTTAAAAAGTTTAAAAGTTGCTGATATGGTCTCTTATAAAATAAAAACCCATTGTGGCCAATACCATTTACTTCTATTGTGGTAAGATTGGGGATCTTATCTTTCTCAGGAATAGAGTAAGGATATGGGATCAGTCTATCATCTCTTGAATAAATAGCACAGAATCTAACATTTTCAGGAAATTTTTCGTCATTGAGTTCTTTTATAAATGATGTTGCAATAAGTCCAAAGTAAGCAAATGGCGTACCTCTATGTGGAGAGGCTAAGGTTATAAGTGTATGAGTATATTCATCCGCCCTTAATTTTTGAACCATATATCTTCCAATTATGCCACCCTCGGAGTGTCCAATAATCGCAATATCGGGTAGATCATATCTCTCAATGAGCCTCCTGAGTTTGATATTTACAAATGAGGCAGTCTCCTCAATCCCATCTGTACGAAGTATCTCAAATAGTCCGCCCAGATTGATTGTAAAGACATCATACCCATCTTTTCTAAGTCTCTCCTCCAGAACCATCATAACCCTTCTATTTGCACCAAAACCATATATCAAAAGAACAGGTTTTTTACAGAATTCAAAGTCTGTTATTCTCTCAATTCGCCTCTTTCCTACTGAAGATTTAATTATATCAGTAGTGTCGTTGATAATATTGGTCAGCCTTCTGACCTTTGGAAATATCGGTTTGTAAAAATCAGTAAGTCCCAAGGTAATTATTTATCTCCCACGGGTGAACAAAACCGATATAATTATGCCACTCCTGACGCTTGGCGTCAAGAAAATGATAATGAATATGCTCGCCCAGAACCTCTCTCATCAGACGACTCTTCTCCAGTCTATTTAGAGCCTCTGCCAGATTTCCGGGTAGTTCTCCTATTCTGTATCTCCTCCTCTCTCTCAGACTCATCCTGTAAATATTTTTATTTACTGGAGGAGGAGGTTCTATTCTATTTTCAATTCCGTCCCATCCAGCAGCCAGCATCACGAGAAGGGCAAGATATGGATTACATGATGGATCAGGCATTCTAAATTCAACCCTTGTTCCCTTACCCCTCCTTGCAGGCACCCTTATAAGTGGTGAACGATTCTTTTCAGCCCATGCCACATGTGTCGGCGCCTCATACCCCGGAACAAGCCTTTTGTATGAATTAACAAGAGGATTGGTAATCGCACACATATCCTGCGCATATTCAATTAGTCCACCAATATAATAAAGGGCTATTTTGGATAACTGATAATCTCCTCTGGGGTCATAAAATGCATTATCTTTACCCTTAAAAAGGGACTGATGCGTATGCATACCGCTACCATTTATTCCATAGACAGGTTTTGGCATAAAAGTGGCATGAAGACCAAAATCCTGAGCAATCTTCCTTACAATAATTTTTAATGTACAAATATTGTCCGCTGTCTTTACAAATTCATCATACTTAAAATCTATTTCATGCTGCCCCCTTGCCACCTCATGATGGCCTGCCTCCACCTCAAAACCCATATTCTCAAGAACATTTATCATTGCCCTTCTTGCCTCTTCACCTTTATCCACAGGTGTCATATCAAAATAACTTGCATCATCATGAGTAGTAGTAGTTGGATTCCCTTCACTATCTGTCATAAACAGGAAGAACTCCATCTCTGTACCAGCCATGGGCACATATCCCGCCTTTTTAACCTTTTCGACCATCCTTTTTAGTGCACCTCTTGTGCATCCTTCAAACGGCATACCGTCAGGATTATAAATATCACAGATCAATCTTGCGACCTTTCCGCCCCTCTCTTCCCACGGAAATATCATAAAAGTATTTAGATCTGGTATAAGAGTCATATCCGATTCTTCTATTCTTGCAAACCCTTCTATAGATGATCCGTCAAACATTATATCTCCATCAAGAGCCTTTTCAAACTGTCTGGGAGGAAGTTCAACATTCTTATTGATACCGAGCACATCTGTAAATTGAAGCCTCAGAAATTTCACTCCCTCTTTTCTTAATTCTTTTAATATCTCTTCTCTTTTCATTAATTCCTCCATCATGGGTTGGGACTTATGTATATCATATATCTGAACAATATCAAGAATTATTTGTCATTTATACAATATCTTATCGTCAATTTTTTAAATTTTGGCAATAATTTGTAAATATGTCATTAAATTTCTGCCATTCTGATGATAACATACGTTCAAAATGCAGTTATATATCTCTCAACATAAGCCATATTGAAAGAATTTTACAATAATATCCAGAAACTTATTTCTATTTGGTATGGCTTAATACTAAAATCTTCCAGACATATTGGGAAAAACAACTCTAAATACTATTCTAAATCAGTGCATATACTTAATCTGGTATCTATTGCCTCTGATCTTACCATGGCACAATCCAGAATAGAATGAAAAAGGTTGTCATGACTAATATATTTGTCCTTATTTTTATAAATATTGTCATACATCACAGGATATTTCTTCTTATATGCTTCAGATGCCCATACAAACCATGCAATTGATCGCTGTTCAGTTCTATTTATATTTTCTACCCGGTGAGTATATATACCGTCTTCTCCAAGTGATTCACCGTGATCAGACACAAAGAAGAAGATTGAATTCATATCTTTAACTCTTTTTATGAGTTCTGATACAACCCAGTCTGTATACAGAAGTGAATTGTCATAACTATTATAAAGTTCCTCTTTTGAGCATTTCTGTCCAAACTTAGAATTACAGACAGGTACAAACTTTTCAAACGCTTTTGTGTAGTGATGCCCATAGTACCAGTGACTTCCTATCAGATGAACAATGATAAACTTATTCCTGTTGGATGAATTTAATACCCTTTCAAACACAGGGATGATATTCTCATCGAGCACATCTTTATCCTCAAATTCGCCAGTTATGTTTACAAATATTTTATTTGTTGCCTCATTTATTATTGGCGTAATAGGTGTCTCATGTTCACCCATTACCCCCTGATTGGAGATCCAGTATGTCTCAAAGTTTAGACTGTTAAATATTGAGATTATCGATTTTTCCTTCTTTGAGATATCCTGCCTCATAAATGTCGCCCTCGTAAGCATGCAGGGGACAGACAATCTTGTAATAGTTGCACAGGAATAGGCATTTTTGTAAGAGATAGCACCGAGCGATTTTAAGTCTGGATCAGTCTCCCTCCTGTATCCATTGGATGAAAAGTTGAGACCTCTTTCTGCCTCTCCTATAACAAGTACAACTTTTAGATCCTTCTCATGGAGCTCAAATTTGTATTTTGATGAAAGATCTACCCTGTGTCTGGACATCTTTATAGAGTCATGCTTCTCCTTTAGATACATATTGCCAAAGACATATAAATCATTAGGAATTCCCCTAAACATAAAAGAAAAATACTTCATCACAGGATAATTAATAAAAATAGTCTGTAATATTATAAAATAAATCGCCACCTTTCGTGGTACAACAGTTATCTTTTTATAGAATATAATCAAAAGCACGATGCTCAGGACAAAAGAGCCTGAGACAAAAAGTATTATCTCTGTCCCTGTAACACCTGATGCCTCGTGTAAATTTGTTTCAAATACGAGGGCAACTGCATTCATATTGAGTTTGACCCTAAAATTGATTATTAAAAAAGTAGTTATAGATGAGAGGGTAAATAAAAAAGGTAGTGCAATATAAAAAAACACACGAAATACAGATAAAATAAGAAACAGGACATTATTCAGTAACAGTGTCTGAAGAAAGGATTGCAGTAAATAACTTGAAGAGAAAAAGCCTTCTGATTTGTAAATATAATATATAGGAACATTGTAGATTTATTGTATAAATAATGTTTGCTACAAAAATAAATAAAAAATAGTTATTTTTATAAATTGTCTTTATAAATTCTTCCGGACTCAGATATAAGTGTTTCAATATCAGTATGGTTTTATCTCTGATCA
>JBBISZ010000030.1:0-14572 GCA_037441045.1 Deltaproteobacteria bacterium
AGGAGAGTCAAAGATATCCTTGCTGAAGTAGATCAACTTGTTGAGCCTGAAAAAAATATCGTCATAAATACCAGAGATAGGTTTGATTGATCAATCTTTAATCTGCGTTAGATCTATTCCTGTGAGTTTTGTTAGATTCTCTTCTCTTCCTACAATGAGTAGTATATCACCCTTTTCAAAGACATATGAGGCGTCAGGTACAAGTTCAAATGTTGAGTCAGATTTCTCGGCTCCAATATCCTGAGGTATATTTCTTCTGATACCCACCACATTAATGCCGTAATCGGCCCTGAACCTGCAATTTGCCAGAGATTTTCCAATAAATTTTTCTGAGACCTCCCACTGAAGTATAGAATATCCTTCTGCGAGATTTATATAGTCTTTTATGGATGGGGCAAAGAGTGTCCTTGCGAGTCTCTTTGCAACCTCTTTTTCAACCTCAATAACCTGAGAAGCCCCCACAATGGAGAGTATCCTCGCCTCTCTATCGTTTTTTGCCCTTACTATAATATTCTTAATGCCTATCTCCTTGAGGGCCGCTACTGTAAGAATGCAGGATTCAAAATTTTCACCTATTGTCACAATGGCAATATCCACAGTGTCGGCACCTATCTCTCTGAGAGATGCTACATCTGTAGAATCCAGTTGTGCTGAGTAACTTACTTTGTCTTTTACCTCGTTTACCAGATTAAGATTCTGGTCTATTGCAACTACCTCAGTCTCAGTTCGGGAGAGAGTGTCAATGAGTTCAAGCCCGAATTTTCCAAGTCCAACTACGAGAATCTTTCTCATATTCTCCTCCTGTCTTATCCAATTATTATATAGTCTTCAGGGTATTTATACCTGCCTGATACTTTGTTTGTGGCAAATATAATTGCTATTGTGAGAGGGCCTACCCTACCAATGAACATTGTGATGGTTATTATAAGTTTGCCAATAGAAGAGAGCTGTGAAGTTATTCCCAGACTCAGACCAACGGTTCCAAATGCTGAAAAGACCTCAAAGATAATCTTTATGAAGTCCTGTCCTTTTTCGGAAAGACTCAAAAAAAATATTGATGTGCAGATAATAGCGAGGGAAATAAATGCCACATTCAATGCCCTGTATATGGAGGCAATGGGAATAGTTCGTTTGAATGCCTCAACATCTTCACGGTTTCTTATCAACGCCCTTAGAGAAAAGAACAGTGTTGCAAAAGTGGTAGTCTTGATCCCTCCACCGGTAGAGGACGGGGATGCACCAATATACATTAGAATTATAATTATCACAATCGTGGAATAGTTTAAGAGTGAAAAGTCCACTGTGTTAAATCCCGCAGTTCGTGGAGTAATTGATTGAAACAGGGCGTTTATTAATTTTTGTGAGATTGTCATTGAGCCAAGACTGCTGTTCCATTCAAGTATAAAAAAGAGAATCGTTCCTGCAACAATAAGAAAGCCTGTAGTAGAAAGGACGATCTTTGAGTGGAATGAAAGTTGATACCTTCTTCTTAAGATGAGTCTATCTTTTATAAAGGTGTATAGGCTAAGAATGACAGGATATCCAAGTCCGCCAATAATAATGAGTATCATTGTTGTAACAATATAGGGGAAATTGTTTTTATAACTCTCCAGATTGTTTGAAAAGAGAGAGAAACCAGCATTACAAAAAGCAGATATAGAGTGGAATATGGAAGAAAATATCCTGAAAGATATGCTCTCTGTGCTATCATCAGAGATAAAGAGGAGTATTGACCCTATAAGTTCAATGGTGAGGGTGGATATTATAATCGCCTTTGTTATTCCCAGAACTTCACGAATCGATCTCGCCCCTGTAATATCCTTGATTGTCATCGCGGATGTAAATGTTGTCTGATTGTTTGTAAGTATAGGTATGGAAAGTGCAAGGGTTACTATTCCTATTCCTCCAGTCTGTATGAGTAATAAAATGATTATCTGCCCGAATGTTGTATAATACTTTCCAATATCTACAGTTGAAAGTCCTGTGACACAGGTGGCAGAGGTAGAGATGAAGAGTCCATCTATAAAAGAGACCTTCTCAATCGCCACCAGTGAGGCGGGAAGTGTCAGGAGCATTGCTCCAACTATTATTACAAACGAAAAACTGGATATAGTGGCAATTGCAGGGGAGTGTGAGAGAATGTCAAAGAGTTTGATTATTAGTTCTTTGTTTATCAAAGAGAGTAATGATATCAACAGATAGAAGTATGTCAGATAAGTTCGGATTGCGGCTCTGTTGATGGAAACATCTTCTCCCATGAAAATGGTCTTAAAAAACAGAACAAAGGATTCATATATAAAGATAAGTGAAAGTAGATATATCAGAAGTCTAAAAAACATAAATTTTTTTGAATATACATCTGCCCTGTAATCTGAGTATAAATCCAGTGTTGTACCTACAATAACAAGCAGATTAAGTATAAAAACAATAATAAATGGTGTGGCAATGGGTAAGGCAGATCCCAGAAAAATACCCGCTGGTATGATCAGTATTCTCGACCGGGAAGAAAGTAGATATTTCAGGATATTAATCATCTCTCTTCTTTCGAATCAGATTTCTGATTCTCATTTTGAGTTCCGCCTCGTATCCGTTGTCGGACGGCTCATAGTATCTCCTGCCCGCAATTCTATCAGGGAGGTATATCTCATCAGAAATATAATTTCCATCAAAATTGTGAGGATATCTATAATTGTCTGAATATCCAAGATTCTTCATTAATGAGGTTGGTGCATTTCTGAGCTTTAAGGGTATCTCAAGTGGACCGGTATTTAGAAAGTCCTTCCGCGCTTTTGTGTAGGCCTTGAGTGATGAATTACTCTTCGGCGCGCATGCCAGATATATTGCACACTCGGTCATTGGTAAGACACCCTCTGGCATACCTGTATGTTCAAATGCTGTAAGAGTGGATGTAGCCATTATCAGAGCCTGAGGATCGGCATTCCCAATATCCTCTGCGGCGAGGATAATCATCCTTCTGATTATGAAGAGAGGATCTTCTCCTGACTCCAGCATCCTAACCAGATAATATACTGCAGCGTCGGGGTCTGAACCCCTTAAACTCTTAATAAATGCGCTGACAACATTGTAATGCTCTTCTCCATTTTTATCATAGAGGTGTATCTTCTCCATCATTGCCCGTTCTACATCATTCTCTGTTATCTGAACCCTTTCTTCATTGAGGCAGATTGTTGAGGCTGCCTCCAGAAGATTCAGAGCCCTTCGTGCATCTCCAAATGAGTATCTTAACAGTAATTGAGTTGCCTCATCATTTAATGAAAGTCCTGTGGATGCTATCCCTCTGATTTCATCTGAGAGCGCTCTCTTTATGATAAGAAGTATCTCTTCTTCTGTGAGTGATTTTAAGACCAGAACCTTACATCTTGAGAGAAGTGCGGCATTAATGGAAAAGGATGGATTCTCTGTAGTTGCCCCTATGAGAATAATATCTCCCGATTCAACAAAGGGGAGTAATGCATCCTGCTGAGATTTGTTGAAGTGGTGTATTTCATCTATAAATAGTATTGTTCTCTTCTTAAAAAGTCGGAAAGACTCAATGGATTTGTCTATGATTGTACGGATCTCTTTTACTCCAGCTATTACTGCTGAAAATCTCTCGAGTTCATACCCGGTTTCTCTGGCAATTATCTGAGCCAGCGTAGTTTTACCCGAACCAGGTGGACCCCATAGAATCATAGATGGAATCTGTCTGGATTCTATGGCTATCCTTAAAAACATCTTTTCTCCCACAAGGTGAGTCTGTCCTATAAATTCGGATAGACTTTCAGGCCTCATCCTCTGTGCGAGTGGGGAGTTTATATTATCTTTATTGGAAACTCTATTCATCCTGTGTTGCGTGTTATCTGTTTTTCTGGACGCATTGTCCACATAATGGATAGTTTTTTACACAGACATGGTCTTCGGGGCATTCTTCGTTAGATTTGCAACCGAGTTCAAAACAGTCACATACCCCATCTTTGCAGATCTGATTAATAGCATCACAATCGGAGTTTGAAGTACATTTGCAAAGAGGATAGAAACAATAACCGTCGTTGCAGGATTGTCCCGCATAGCAATCTGAACTGGAATTGCAGCGTGTCGGTGTCTGCCCCATCTGACACATAACAGGATTGATTTTACATTCACCCGAGGCTGAACAGTATCTATCAGATTGACAGCTATCCATACATGTAAAGGCATGAGGAAGCGGGTGACAATGATTTTCGGTCTCTACACATTCATATCCGGAAGGACAGGCAAATGGGCAGCCAACTATCTTTTCTGTCGTCACCTCGGGCTCTTTTTTGGGACACGCAATTATCAATAAAATGAGAAATATAAGTATAGACAAATTTTTCATAAAATACTCCTCACAACCTTACTGTTGATTAACATAATTTTGATATGAATACAAAGGGAAATTGTTGATATGCTATTCATGTCTCAAAATATAAAATTTATTATTTCTCAGGGTGGGGTTTAAATATTTGATAACTTATTAATAATCCAACTTTCCATCTACTGTCAAAATTCCATCTAAGCCTATTTGTTTAACGATCACATATCACAGAATGTGATGAAACCTTTCAATTTCTGAATATGTTTTTTATCATCATATCCCAGATTTTATGACAATAATTTAATATCAGCGCCGCAAATATCACTGCCCACCGAAGTCCAATTGCATTTAACGTCCTGCGGTTATGGGCAATTTTAAGGGTATATGGCCGTTGTTAGGCGAAATAGCTCTATCACAGCCTTACGCGGATGCAAAGCCTGTGTAGAAGTCCATGAGAAATTGGACTGAGCAGGCTGCACAACAAATTCATTTACATAATACTCCAAGGAGTCAACTTATTTAGTCCTTTGTGTGGTTTTTCTGTGTTATACCACAAACAAAATTCCATAAGTTTTGTATTAAACCCATTGATGTCTATAAAATCGTCTTCACGCCATTTTATAAAATATTCACTTAATGTCCGATTAAATCTTCTACATTATGCATTGCTCTGAGGATGTCGTGGGTAGCTATAATAATGTGTCATATCTTGTTTTTGTATACCTGTTGCATATTGAACCTATTTAACCTCCACTTCTACACTTAATCTATATTTTTAAAACAGTCCAATATGTTTCTGAACTTTTCCAGGTTGTTATTATTAAAATGTGTAAATTTCCACTGGCTTTTAATTATTATTACGAACCTGGCAAAAATACCTGCTTAAACTTAATAAATTGTCTCATAAGTATTTCTTATCAAATTAAAATAATAAATGATTTTTCTGTTTGTGCCAAACAACCACTATGAGGTTTCTATTTTTCAGAGAAAAATTTTCTTTACAACACATAAAAAAGGTAAAATAATTTAACTACTATGAGAGTGCCTGAATTTTTATATCTTACCATTACGAGAGAGTGTAACTTGAGATGCAGACAGTGTTACTTCTGGACATACAAAGACCCTGAAGATAAGCTAAATATAAATGAGTTTAAGAATATCATAGATCAATTTTGTGAAATTAATCCTTCCCCGGTAGTTGTAATAAACGGTGGAGAACCGACAATTCATAGAGATGAGTTTTTTGAAATATCTCAATATTTAAGAAGCAAGACAATTACATCTACCTGTGTTACAAACGGTTATGCATTTGATGATTATATGGTTGAGAATATGATAGATGTAGGTCCTAGATATATTACTGTGTCTCTGGATAGTCATATAAGAGAAATCCATAACTTCTTGCGTGGCACATCTGATGCATTTGACAGCACTGTGGATACAATTAAGAGACTTATAAAGATGAGAAATTCAAAAAAAGATTTTATATCTGAGATTACAGTATCTACTATTATTTTTGATGAAAATGTAGAGTATCTTCCAGATTATATAGAATTTGTGAGAGGACTCGGGGTAAATGCGGTACTTTTCCAGATTCTGTCTCCCACATTTGCAAACGTATCAAAGACTGATAAATTTTTTTCTGAACACTTTTTCAAAAATAACGCTATTAAGGCTATAGAGACAATCTTTAATGTATATGAAAAATATAAAAATGATCCATTTGTACAGTTGAGCAGAAGCGATGTAGAATGGTATAAAATGTACATTGAAAATCCAGACTTTGTCGCAAGCCCTGTATGTGATTCGCACAACAGGAATATATTTCTGGAACTATGTGGAGATATAGTTCTTTGTGCCCATATGAGAAATTTTAATAACGGAAGATCTATCGGGAATATAAGAGAGAAAAGACTCAAAGATATAATCAATTCAGAGTCTGCCCAAAAGATGAGAGAGATAATGAGCCGTTGTAGAAAAAATTGTGCATTACTTGCCTGCCACAGAAAAAAGGATTGAAATTGGTAGAGCGTATTGTGAGTATAAAAATAATTACAATCTCACTATCAAATTTTTTAAGAAATCTGCTGGTCAATAAAGGTTAAAAATACTTAAATATCTGAAATCTCTTTTTCATAAAGATTATATGTATATTGGTGTTTTTAATGGTCCGCTATTAAAATTTTCCTAATTTATTGATATAGTGTTTTAAGATCGAGTTGTAAAATTGAAATCGGGGATTTGTACTTGGCACCTTTTGTCTGTTAATACTAATAATGTTTTACTTTTGCCAATAATATCAAGGAGTTAGAAAATAATAACAGAGAGAGGTTACCTGGCACTTTTTACTTTTCATGATTAATTTAGGTTAACTGAGTTCAAAAGGTATAACTCCTATTAATTCGTTTTTTCAAATACGTATATAATTTCTATTAATTTTCCAGAAAATATTTTTCTCTTATAGTTGTTTTGCCAGAGCCTTTATAGTAAATATTTTAAGTGGTTTGCAGGCTGACATTTTCAAGCATTCATATCTATAAAATTGTACCTGGCACTTATTTGCCTAATTTTAAGATTTAGCCAATAATATCAAATAGTTATAATAAAAAAATCGGCATAAAGTACCTGACACCTTTCATAAATAATCGACTGGCCTTTTAATCTCTAATTATTCAATAAACTTTGTAGACTACCTACATTTATGCGTTTGGGCACTATTTATATAATTATGTGTGCTAGATGTTCTTAAAATATGGAAGCAATAAAAAAGTACCTGGCACTTCAAACATATATAGTAAGTCAAAGCAATAATGCGAAGACTTTGTAAGATTATAAATCATGAGCATTATATAGGAATCATTAGCTTTTTTTGACTTATAGATCGCAAATTGGATTGTAAATTGCGTCTGGCACCTGCAGTTGAAGCCGCCTTGTTTGATCTTAATGTTTTCCAATAATATCCTAATAATATCAATAGGTTAGCAAAAAGCGGGTGTTAAAAAGTAACTGTTAAAAAGTAACTGGCACCAGTTGTATAACAAAACCATATAAAAAAAGGAGTTTTCTAAAATAGATGATTGTAGCATATTCTTCTATTTTATGAATTAGGGACTGAGAGATATATACTCATCTTGCATTTTGGGCCATAAAATTGTATATTCTGATTATGAAGGTAAATAAAAAATATATTATTCTTGAATATCTTAAAAGTATGAGCGATTTTGTCAAAGGGGATGAAATAGCGAAGATTGCAGGTTGTACTCCCCAAAATGTCTCAATGCATATAAAAAATTTGAGATGGGAAGGATTTGATATAGAGGTTTCTCATCGTGGTTACAAGTACGATAGAGAGCCAGAAAATAGACTGGTTCTCTTAAAGGAGAAATATCAGGAAAAAAATATTCGATTTGATTATCTTCGCTCCTGTATCAATCTCTTAAATATCATAAAAAAGGAAAAGAGCGGAAAGAATATATTATGTTATACATTTGATGAGATGGATGTTCCAATTAAGTCTCATATAAGAGGTCTCTCGTTTGCGATAAACTATTCCAACATACAGAATTTTCAAAATGCTCTGACTGATTTTCTTATGACATACCTCGGGGACGAGATTCTGATATCTGAGGTTTCAGGTGAGCAGAATATTTTATGTCAAAGATATGTAATAGGTAGATACAGCAGTTCGGACAATATAGAATATTTTCACCTTTATATTAATAATAAGAAGCCTCTGCTCTCTGGCAAAAAAAGTGTTATGTCGTTTTCGGATATACTTGGAGACTATATTGGTATCAGGGGGATTTCTGTATTGATTTTTGAGCATTTATATGCAACTCTAATTACTTAGTTTTTTATACTATAATTTTATGAATGGTAAGATAATGTATCTGTTAATTTTTTGTCTTGTTCTAATCTCATTACCTGTAGGGGCAGAAAATATATTTCTTGTAGATAGTCTGAGTAGAATTGAATCTTGTAAGAGATACTCTCAGGAGCTCAATCTGTCCAAGCAAAAAGTTGTTTCTGGGAAGGTTGTCAATGAGATAAAATTTGAACTTCTTAAGGGTAAATTTTCTAATGCCGAGGAGAAATTTTTTAAACTTGATATTACTGAGGCAGATAATGGGTTTAATGAGGTTGTAAAAATTATTTCTGATGCTTTTATTATTGGTGCAGATATTGAGGAGATTTATAATCTGTTTGGAAGATCTCTATTATACAAAATACTTATATATATTTCTCAAAAGAAGGAAGATGAGGCAAAGAGACTTTACAGGAATTATTTTACTATACTGTCTTCTTTCCCGATAGACAAAAAGAAGTTTCATCCTTTGCTCATAAGCTTTATAAGAGGAAATTCCTCTGAGGTTCAAAAATCCATAAAGTATAACTCTGATATCTCTCAACTTCTTATCAAGACATTTGACATAAAGTCCCGGATTATGTTTGATGCAAGCAGGACAATACCGCAGTCAGTCTCTGATACAAATCATCTGTTAATTATTATGGGAGAGAAGAATATTTGCAGAACAATAGTCAAGAATTTTGCGGAAGAGAAGGATCTCTATTTCCTTGTACAGGAAAATGATAATGAGAAAATCTATATTTTTTCAGGAGAAGAGGCATTGAAAACGCTTACACTGCTTGAGTTAGGTAAAGAGCTTATCTTTTGCAATGAATCAGAAAAGGGGCTAATCCTCTCTGACGGAAAGAGACTTACTGCAGATGAAATAGCCGGCAAGAATATGAAGGTGGAGATACTAAAGGCAGAAGATGTATCTTCTGATAGGTGGTATAGTAAGTGGTGGGTTTACGCCTCTGCAGGTACAGTAACGGCTGCTATAATTACATCAATAATTTTACTGAATACACAGAGTCCATCAAATGGGGATTTCAGAGATCATATACAGGTTAAATGAATATGAGAAATGAACAGAATCAGGATAAGTATCAGAGAACGGTTACTTCTCTCTATGAGATAACAAAGGTAATTAATTCAGGTCAAGATCTGGAGTATGTACTCAGATTTGTTTCGAGAGAGATTGTGTCTATTTTGCAAGCAGAGACCGCCTCTGTAATGTTACTTGATGAAAGCGGAACCGAACTGCTTTCAAGGGCTTCCTCTGGGCTTACGGATGAGGAGGAGAAGAATATTACCTTTAAAGTGGGAGAGGGTGTTGCTGGGTGGGTTGTAAAGAATGGACTTGCCGCAAGCATACCTGATGTCAGCAAAGATGAGAGATTCAAGGTCTCGGAACATCAGAGAAATGTAATATCATCACTCCTTGCTGTTCCACTCAAAATCCACAATAATATTATTGGTGTGCTCACCGCAACTCATAGCTCAGTTGATGCCTTTGACATTCAGGATGAGACAATCCTTACACTCCTTGGAAATTCTATTGTCCTGGATATAGAGAATGCCCGACTCTATAGACTTTCCATAACAGATCCTCTGACAAAGGCTTATAATCGACAATTTCTTTATACCAGATTGCCAGAGGAGATCTTGAGAGCAGAAAGATATAAAGTTCCACTTTCAATTGTTATTTTTGATGTGGATTATTTTAAGAAATTCAATGATACTTACGGTCACAATGCAGGAGATTTTATATTAAAAGGGCTCGTATCAGTGGCAAGAGATAATATCAGGGCAGCAGATCTACTTGTAAGGTATGGAGGAGAGGAGTTCCTGATTATTGTCCCTGAATCAAATCTTGAAGAGACTTTCACTATGGCGGATAGAATTCGCCAGGAGGTTGAAAAATCTTCCTTTATATTTGAAGAAAAAAATTTGACCATTACTATCTCACTTGGTGTTGCCATGTTCAGGGATGGGCTAACTGCTGAAGACTTTATAAAATCTGCGGATAAGGCGCTTTACGTTGCCAAGCAGAACGGACGAAATAGAACAGAAAAGGCTCTATGAAAAATATATTTAGACTACATCCTGCGGTACTATTTTTAGGGGTGGCATCACTTCTCAATGATATGTCATCCGAGATAATCTACCCGCTTTTACCTATCTTTCTTACAACTTACGTGGGTGCATCTTATGCTTTTGTAGGTGTAATTGAAGGTATTGCAGAGACTACGGCAAGTCTTTTGAAACTATATTCGGGTTATCTCTCTGACAGGATTGGAAAGAAGAAACAGCTTACCGTTCTGGGCTATCTTACATCCAACCTTACAAGACCACTTATCGGGCTTGCTGGTTCACCTTTTGTGGTGCTTGTGTTCAGATTTATGGATAGGATTGGGAAAGGGATCAGGACATCTCCAAGAGATGCAATAATCGCCTCTGTAACAGATGAAAATAGTAGAGGAAAGGCATTTGGATTTCATCGTTCAATGGACAATCTGGGCTCTCTACTTGGAGCATTTACTGGTTTTTTACTTTTAAGTATTGCTGGGTTGGATATTAGAACCGTATTTTTGCTTGTCTTTATCCCCGGGATACTTGCAGTTCTGGCGGTCATGTTTGGTGTAAAAAATGTTGATCAGGAGATTGGCTCTGAGAAGAAGAAGAAGATCAGCCTATCGCTCAAGCCGTTTGACAGCAGTTTCAAAAAATATATTCTGATACTCGGTATTTTTACGCTCGGCAATTCATCAGACGCATTCCTGCTTCTCAAGGCAAAGGAGTGCGGGCTTGATAATGCCTATGTCCCGCTTATATGGATGGTATTGAGTCTTGTTAGAACTGTCCTTTCTACGCCCCTTGGCATTCTTTCAGATAAAATAAGCAGAAAGAAGGTTATTATATCAGGATGGATTATCTATGCGGCTGTGTATATTGCATTTGCATATAGCTCAAGAGTATGGCATATATGGATTCTGTTTTGCATATATGGATTCTACTATGCCCTGACAGAGGGAGTAGAAAAGGCTCTGGTAGCCGATATCGTCAAGGAGGAGTTGAGAGGCACGGCTTATGGTATTTATAATTTTGTCATAGGAATTGTAACATTGCCATCTTCTATCATCTGTGGAATTTTATGGCAGAAATTTGGATCTATATATGCACTGGGATTTGGTGCGCTGCTTGCATTTGTTGCATCTGTTATGCTTTTGGGAATCAGATATGAAAAAAATAAAAGTTGAACATAAGTATATTGGAAAAAGGCTGGATGTTTTTGTCGCCGAGTATCTCTCTGAGAGGAGCCGTTCGCTCTCTGAGTATCTTATAGATCAGGGGTTTGTAAAGATAAACGGATTTATGGTAAAAAAGGGGTACCCCCTTAAAGATGGTGATATTGTTGAGTTCAATTTTGAAGAGGATGATCTTTTGAGGATATTTCCAGATGAGACTGTGAAATTTGATATAGCACTTGAAAGAGAAGGGTATGTGGTTGTTGTAAAAAAGGAAGGTGTAAAGACCCATCCGCTTGTACCTTTTGAAAAAGGCACACTCTTAAATGGGATAGTTAGTAAATTCCCGTCGGCAGGTAATTTATATGCAAAGAGATACGAAGGTGGACTCATTCATAGACTTGACAATGAGACATCGGGACTTATACTCTGTGCACTGGATCAGAAGTATTTTAAGAAACTTAAAAATGCATTCAAATTTGGTAATGTAAAAAAATATTATTACGCAGTTGTAAATGGTGTTGTAAAAAGAGGTGGTGCAGTCTCTGCAAAGATTGTCAGCCCGTACAAAGGGGCATACAAGGTTTTTGTGGATTCAAATGAAGAAGATCCCGAATATGTAACATTCTTTACTCCGATTAAATCAAATAAGAATTATTCACTTCTGGATATTGAACTGGTGGGGGGCAAGATGCATCAGATTAGGGCTCATCTCTCCTGGTTTGGATTTCCGATAGTTGGTGATAGGGTTTACAATAAGGATAGAAATTTTCTCGGGAGGATGATGCTTCATGCTTACAGGCTTGCTATACCAGGTGAATTTGATGTAAGCTGTGATATACCGCCTGAATTTACAAAACTGGTAAGTTGAGAGATGAATTATTATAAGACACACTTTGTTCAAAGGTAAATATACAGGATGAAAAATGGGATAAAAGATTGCAAAAATATCTAACGAAAATCATTCATGATATGGTGCATATTATCAAATACATTTTTTAGAAAATCTGATGTTTGTCTTATCAAGAAGGTTGATGTATTATTTAATTTTTTATAGAAAAGTATATTTTTGCGGAGTCTATATGAAAAAAAACATCATTTTATCTGTCCTGTTTTTAACATTTTTTGTTGCTGGATGTACGAGATGTGCAGAAAAATATTATGCTGATGAGAATGCTGTAAAGGTTGTTTATATTGATAACCCAATTAAAATAGATGGAATTCTTAATGACTCAGCTTACAGTAGGGCAAAATGGACTCCATATTTTGGACTTGCAAATGGAGATCCCTCTCCTGTCAGATTTAAGACCAGAGCGGTAATATTTTATGACAAACAGAATATATATGTTGCATTTGAAGTGGAGGATCCTGATGTCTGGACAGGATATACAAATAACGATGACCCTATATATAATGAAGAAGTTGTTGAATTCTTTGTTGACCCTGAGGACGACAATCAGACATATTATGAATTTCAGGTAAGTCCATCAAATGTTCATTTTGATGCATTTTTTGAATATCATCGCTCAGACCTGAAAAAAGCGATGTCTTATAATAGCAATTTTGAAAGTGCAGTTTATATTGATGGCACACTTAACAAGCGAGATGATGTAGATAAGGGTTATAATGTTGAAATAAAAATCCCCTTTGAAAAGATCGGAAAAAACGGAGCACCATCAAAAGGGACGCGATACCGTATTGATATGTTTAGATTTGAAAGACCCGCAAGAAATAAAATTACAGAGGCTCATGCCCTGTTCCCTACCCCAAACTGGGATTTTCATTCTCTAAAAGATTGGGGGTATATGATATTTGAATAGTGTGTAATAAATTACACGCACTTATTGAAACCTTTCACCCTTATCTTCTTTGCAAACATCTTTATCTGTACACATAGAACTTGAGGATTTTACATTATTAATATCTGGCGATTCTCCGGCACAATTCTTATTTAAAATACTTGCTGCAGCCACTCTCAAAGAATAGATGTCCTGATAGCCAAATACTCTCTTTATCTCGCGTCTGTTTGAATCCAGAAGTATTATGGTTGGTACTACATTCACATTGTATTTTGTAGATATCTCTTTGTCGTCCTCCAGATAAGTCTCTGATATATCAATGTCCATATTTTTACAATCATTTATTATGTCAGGAAGTATTTTGTGTAATTTTTTACATTCAGGGCAATGACGAGATAGAATAAAGAGTAGTTGGGGTTTTTCTGAAATAGAAAATTCAGTAACCTTCTGAGGCTTATCATAATTGTAAAATCTACTTAGTGAATCAAAATTATAATACAAAAGAAGTAGCCCACCAGCAATTAGCAATATTCCACCAGCCTTCTGTATTATGGGGATAAAAGAGTATAAAGCTTTGATTTTTGGAAGCAATCTTTCGGCAAATAGCGATAGGAAAATAAACGGGGTAACTATCCCGAGACTGTAAATACCCATCAAGATTGCCCCTGAAAGAAAATCTGAGGATTTGAGTGCTACATAAGTAAGAACAGAGCCAAGAATAGGGCCCGCACACGGAGACCAGCCTGCTGCAAAGACAATTCCTGCAAAAAATGATGTAATATATCCAGATTTACCATCCTGCCTTATAAAGTTATCTCCCAATTTGTACTCTTGCATTAAAAATGGAATCTTTATTGCCCCTGAAAATATCAAACCCATAAAGATAATGATTATTCCGCCTGCCGCAGCTAAGATGGATTTGTATGAGATAAGGAAGCTACTTATTGAGGCTGCACCCATCCCCATTAGAATGAAAAGGATCGAAAAGCCGGCTCCAAAAACTACTGTCTGAGCAAGAATACCCCCTCTCCCGCTCTTTCCCGGCGAAGCGCCAAATATTCCTAAATACACAGGCAGTACCGGCAGGATACAGGGTGTAAATACCGTAGCAATTCCACCTAAAAAAATTGTAATATTGCTCAAATCCATAACCTGAATTCTTTAGATTGTTAAGATGGTAAAAGGATTCAAATATAAGTGCCAGTTACTTTTAGTTGCTAATATGTTAATTTTATTGGAAAATATTGAATCAAATCTCTACTTTTTGGGGCAGGAGTGCCAGGCACAGATTATATACAAGTTATGTAAAAATTTCAGTGGAAATTGTAAAAGGTAACAGGTA
>JBBISZ010000031.1:0-1372 GCA_037441045.1 Deltaproteobacteria bacterium
GGTATAAAAGATTCATTTTGAATATCTACTCTTCTAATTTCATCTAAAAGGATCAAGTAGATTCTATTGACAGATTTATGAAAGCAGTCTTAAAAGTAATACAAATTGATAGAGGAGAAAGGATAATGGAATAATGAATAGATTTTTGATTATGTTATAATTTCTTAGTTTACTTAATTCTCTTCCGGCAAAGGCTCAAATGATAGTGGAAGATGCGAAAATCCTATACAAATTGTATGATTTCATGGCAAAGGACAGATCTGTTTTTTAAATAGAAAAAGAGCACTGAAAATGTAGGTGGTTATTTCTATTTTTAGAAAGAATGAAAAAGAAGAAAAATTATTAATAGATTTATTACAATACTTTGTTCTGTAAAAAATCCTGTTTGCTGTTTGCTTGTCTCATTTGACAAAACAGGAAATATCGTCTACCTTACAAATACCATCTTGGTTTTATACGGTTTTTTCCTTCTTTAGGGAGGTAATATGAAAGAACCAATAATAGGTATTGACCTGGGAACATCATATAGTTGCGTTGCTACAGTAATTGATGGAGCACCTACTGTTATTCCAAATGAGTGGGGTGAGAGGATTCATGCATCAGTTGTTTCATTCCTTGATAATGACAGAATTATTGTAGGTAATGAGGCAAAGAGGAGGATAATTAGTAATCCAGAAAACACAGTATATTCTGCAAAAAGATTAATTGGAAGATACTTTTTTTCTGAGGAGGTAAAAAAGGCGAGGGCGATGTGTTCTTACCAGATTGTTGAGGGTCCCAACTCCTCTGTTAGAATTCTTATTAATAACAGGCAATATTCAGTGCCCGAAATATCGGCATTTGTTTTGAAAGAGATGAAGACGATAGCGGAAAATTATCTTGGCAAAAAGGTAAGCAAGGCAGTAATTACTGTCCCAGCTTTTTTTAACGATAATCAGAGGCAATCTACAAAAGATGCAGGAAAGATTGCAGGACTCGATGTGTTGAGAATAATCAATGAGCCAACAGCAGCGGCGCTTGCATACGGATTTGGTAAGGGTATTGCTCAAAAGGTGGCTGTTTACGATCTTGGTGGAGGGACTTTTGATATCTCAGTACTTGATATTGGTAATGATATGTTTGAGGTGATTTCTACTGCAGGAGATACATATCTGGGTGGTGATGATATGGATCTCAAGATACTGGAACACTTTATTAATCTGGTCAAAAGTCAGTTTGGATTTGACCCAACTCAGGATAAACATGTTTTACAGAGACTCAGGGATCATTCTGAAAAAGCAAAGATAGAATTCAGTTCTAAGGATAGGGTAGAAGTAAATATCAAGGGTCTCCTTGCTGGTGCAGATGGAAAGCCAAAAGATTTTTACACAGT
>JBBISZ010000031.1:1382-14294 GCA_037441045.1 Deltaproteobacteria bacterium
ATGTTCAGAGAGATGGTGACCCCAATTTTGCAGAAGACATTTAAAGTCTGCGATGAGGCACTTCAGAGTGGAAGACTGACAATAGGAGATATTCAGGGAATAATTCTTGTTGGAGGGCCTACAAGACTTCCGATTGTAAGAGATTATGTCCGTTATTACTTCCAGAAGGAGCCTTTGTACGGAATCAATCCCGATGAAGTTGTTGCTATAGGTGCTGCGATTCAGGGAGATTCCCTTCTAAATGATACAAAGAAGGCAACATTCCTGCTGGATGTGACTCCTTTAACGCTTCGTATTGCTACTGTTGGGGGATTTACTGAGTCCATCATTCCAAGAAATTCTCCTCTTCCGATTGAGAGAAAGAGAAAGTTTACTACCAGCAGAGACAATCAGGATAAAGTCAGGATAAGGGTTTTGCAGGGTGAGTCCAATAGAGCAGATGAGTGTGAACTGCTTGGAGAGTTTGAGTTTTCAGGGTTCAGGATTGCCCCAAGAGGTGAGGTTACTATAGAGGTATCTTTTGAAATAAATACCGATGGAATAGTAAATGTCTCTGCAAAGGATGTTGAGACAGGCACTGAGCAATCTACTACTATTTACTTGAACGCAGGATTATCTGCCGAAGAGGTGGCTATGTCTCAGGATCTTGCCCAGGAGGTTGTGATAGAGAGAGATAGGAGTAATCTACCAGAGATAAAGGAGTAGATGGGAGGAAATCATGGAAAAGATTTCAGAGGCTGAGATAATGATATTGGCTGAGGCAATTGATGATCTGGATTATTATCAAATACTAAAAGTATCACCCACAGCTAATGCCTCAGAGATTAAACAGGCATATTATAATGAGACCAGAATTTTTCATCCCGATAATTTTGTTAATATAACAGACCCGGAGATCAAACAGGCGATAATGAAGATCTCCAAACTAATTACTGAGGCATATATTGTTTTGAGGGATTTTGATAAACGAAAAAGATATGATGCACAGCTTTTAATGCAGGGCGGAGATAGAAAGATAAGGTATGTTGAGGATGAGGCGGTTCAGGAGCAGAAAGAGGATATTGTATCTCCTCAGGCAAAGAAGTTGTATCTACAGGCAATCTCAGAGCTCAAACAAAATAAACTACAGGACGCCTTAAAAAATTTGAAACTTGCACTTGCTTTTGAACCCAATTCAAAAACCATAAAAGGCAAAATAGAAGAGATTCAATCGCAAAAAAATTGAGTTTTGTTTCATCTGATGTATATTACTTTGCGATGAAGAATGCTTTACTTAACTTTTTAGTTTTAATTTTTTTAATAAACATTTCCTATTCACAGGAATTTTTGAGATATAAGGAAGAGGAGGAGATTGATTTTATTAATTATGCAGATAAAGCTATATCGTTTGATATAAGATTTAATATTGCGTCCAATGATTTACTATTTGAAGAAGGGTATTATTATTATAAACTTGGGGATTATGAAAGTGCACTTCGCAAGATGGATGATTATCTGCTTGTATGCACAAATCCAGAGTTGCGGGAATATGCACTTTTTATTTCAGGGATTTCCGCATTAAGACTACAGGATTATCAGAGGGTAATTGCTCATCTGGAGGGTGTATTATATCTTCCATATCTGGAAGATTACAGACACTATTTTATTGCTTATTCGTATTTAAAATTAAAGGAATATGAAAAGGCTGAGAGGGAGATAAATACACTCACCAATAACTACCCTGCAACAATATTATCGATAGATGCAGAATTGTTGAAACTGGATATGTATATATCTCAGGATAGATATACTGATATTATTTCTCAGGCGCAGATTCTCTTTGAAATGAAAGGAAAGAGGCAGGATGATCTAATAAATGAAGATTTCCTGATTTATAATATTGCAAAGGCTTATATGGCATTAAATAATAGGAAGAATGCCATAGAGTATTTGCTGAAAATTTATTCAGAATTTCCTTTGTCTGTATATTCTCAGAAGGTTTATGATCTTCTTACAAAAGAACTCCGCTATTATCCTGATGTAAATTATAGAATGCAGCGTGCAGAGAATCTTTTTAGTAGAAATCTTTTTCAAAATGCACTGGATGAGTATCTAAAGATTGAGAAAATTATTAATGGTAAAGATGATAAGAGAAGCATGGAAATTAGAAGAAAGATTTTACTCAGAAAAGCGGATATATATTTAAATACAAAAAATTCTCAGAAAGCTAGAGAATTATTCCAGAGTCTTTATGATGATGATTATTATTCTCCTGATATGAAGGCTTATTTTTTATACAGGCTTGCTCAGCTTTCCAAAAGCAGAAATGACAATAACGAGGCAATACGACTTTATGAAGAACTGGCTCAAAAATATCCTCGATCCAGATATGCTGATGAGGCAAGATATCTGAGTATATGGCTAAAATATAACGATGGTAAGTATGATGAGGCAATCGCAGGTTTTAAGCAGTTTGTAAATAAATATAAGAAATCTCCAAAAAGGCTTGATGCCCTCTGGTTTCTGGGCATCAATTTATTTAAAAATAAAAAATATGATGAGGCATATAAGTATTTTTATGAGATAAAAAGGACTACCCCAAATTCCGAAAAAGAAAAGCCCGCATCCATATATTTTCTTGCAAAGATAAGTTATATCCTTGGAAATAGAGATGAGTGTAGAGAACATTATATTAATCTTATTGAAAACTTTCCTTTGAATTATTACTCGTTTCTGTCTCAAAATCGTCTCAGGGAAATTTTTGGTGAAGAGGTGGCATTTCCCGACTTTGAACCTCTTTACGACCTGAGATATGATGATATGTCTGTCTCCATTCAACCCGAAAAATTTGTAATTGCACAGGAAGGTGTACTTAGATTCAATAAGGCAATTCAATTGATCAGGCTGGGTCTTGAGGATATGAGTTTGAGAGAGCTCAACGGTTTAAATCTTAAACAGAGTAATGATTTTCGTATACTTTACTTTATGAGCACACTCAAGCATAGGGTTAAAGATTACAATGGTAGTATGAGGATTTTACGTGGCTTCTTCGTAGATAAGATGCTAAATCGCCCTTCGAGGAATGAAATGAGTTTCTGGAGACGGATGTTCCCTCTGGCATATATTTCGCTGGCGGAGGAGCATGGTAATATTAATTCGCTTGATCCATTGTTGATTTTGTCAATCATGAGAGAGGAGAGTCACTTCAGACCTTCTGTTGTTTCACCTGCCGGAGCCATTGGGCTGATGCAGATCATGCCGCGTACAGGAAATCTAATTGCGAAAAACAATGGGATGGAAAACTTTGATGAATATATGCTCGAAATACCTGATATTAATATTAAGTTGGGGTCGTGGTATTTGAAACAATTAATAATAAAATTTAATAATCAATTACCATTTTCAGTTGCAGCATACAATGCAGGGCCCGATGCGGTAGATAGATGGTTAAAAAAGAATAAAAATGTAGATCTGGATGTGTTTATTGAGGAGATACCTTATAAAGAGACCAGAAACTATGTAAAAAGGGTGTTGCAGACATACGGAATTTATAACTATCTTTACAGAAATAAGGATGGAAAGAATGTCTTGCCTATGAGTCAGGATTTTGATTCTACTTCAAAAGACAACATCAATTTCTAATTCTAATCATTTAATTTATAGTATAAAAAGTAAATCTTATAGTGGACTATTAAAATACTTTATCTTTTGCTATGGCAGTTTTAAATCTATATGATTTAGAAGCGACAATTCTTCATTGCAAAATTTGAGAGAGCCAGTAGATATTGGTGTTTTTCAAATTTTTAGATTTGTACACTGGCGTATATAAATTTTCGATTGTATTAAACCCCGCTATAAATCAGTTATTTAACTTAAGGATATTCTTTACTAAAAAGTGGTTAGGCTTATATCTTCTTAACTTTGCCTGACTTTATGCAGTTTGTACATACAAGTATTCTTTTGTGGTGTCCGTTTATATTGGCTCTTACCCTTTGAAGATTGGGTAGATTTCTGGACTTAGTCCTATTGTTTGAGTGGGAAACATTATTGACCACCATTGGACCTTTTGAGCAAATCTCACATCTTCTTGCCATCTCTATCCTCCAGTAGAAGAACTGGTTTAGTATACTAAAATTGTAATAAATGCAAGAATTTTTTTAATTGGCTCTGTGTAATATTTATAACCATTTGTCAAATGTCTATACTGTTGTTCATAGGGAGTTATCAAATGGACTATATATAACTCTGTCCAATCTTAATTTTGCCATATAGATAGCATTATCAGTCTGTCTTGCAGGGCGGCACTTTTATGCTTAACTTTTTTTGAGGAAGAAATGTTTTGATCTGAAAGTTTTGGTCTGCGTATTTATCGGCCTTTTTTATAAGCAACCACTGATTCTGCTTACCTTTGAGAGTAAAAAGGGAAAATGCACCTTTCAATATATTTCCATTGAGTTCAATTGTAAGGCTACCCGAATTGAAACTTCCTTTTGTTATATTAAGCTCTCCTTTATCCCAGATTACCACAGGTCCTGCCCCATAAGAACCCTCAGGTATTATGCCCTCAAATTCTGCATATTCAAGAGGATGGTCATCAACAAGAATTGCAAGTCTCTTATCCGCTGGGTTCATTGATGGACCTTTCGGGATAGCCCATGATTTGAGTACACCATCTATCTCCAGTCTAAAGTCAAAGTGTAAATTTGTCGCATGATGTTCATGAACCACAAATATTGGCATTTATTCCCTCACTGGTTCAAATTCATCGAAGCCATACCTTTCAGGATATTCTCTCCATGGACCTTCGCACACATCATAGTATTTGCACTTCTTGCATTGTGGTCCCTTCTTCTTCCCCTCAGTAATCCTAAATTCAGTATAGTTTTCAACTACAAAATTGGCATCATAAATTGTTGTAACAGGTATTATTTTTTCAGCAATATAATCTTCGTAACCTTTCATAATGCAGTATGGTATAGCCTCAGTCATAACAACCTTTTTTGCAGCAATTCCAATATCCAGTCCCTTTTTTACATAAGGTTCTATCAACTTCATCCTTGGAACAACCCTTTCAAAGTATTCGCCCGCAGTCCCTACTGGATGTACAAAGGCAAATTGATACTGATCCACCCCAAGGTCTACAAGCAGTTTTGCAATCTCTGGAAGATGTCTGAAATTGCTTTTTGTAATCACTGTATTTGTCAATACATACTGATTGAGTGATTTTAAGTTTTTTATTGCTTTTGTAGTCTGCTCAAATGAGCCCCTTGAACGAGTCAAAAAGTCATGAAGTTGAGGCTTGTGTCCATGAAGTGCAGGCGAAAACTCGTTTGCTCCAGCTTTTATTGCCTCTTCGCAGAATTTTTTATATGCAAACATCCTTCCGTTTGTCTGTATCTGAATTATATTAAACTTTAATTTGTGTGCATATCTTACCAGTTCAAAAAAGTCTTTTCTAATTGTAATCTCTCCACCTGTAAATACTATTGAGTCAGCAATCTTTCTTGACTCCTCAAGTTTTTTATAAATCTCCTCTTTTGAGAAATCTCCTATTTCAAATCGTTTTCTCCCCTGAACGCAGAAAAGACAACGGTTGTTACAGGAGAATCCAACCTTTACATCAACTCTTTTATTATTAGATATTCTTGACATATTTCAAAAACCACCTATGATATTCTGTCATGATTAAACAGATATTAGTGATATTAATATTATACATTTTTCTGGCTTGTGCAACAGAATATAATAGGCAGGAGATTATAAGACAAAACCAAAAATATTTGAGCGAGGGCAAGATTGATAGGGCATATCAAGAATTTACCTCAGAATTAAGGCAACATTTTGAAGACATTGAGCTTCACAAGGAGTTTATAAGGTTTATATCAAAGATTCACAGGTGCGAGGATGCCTATAGATTTTATGAACAGAATCGATCTGATGAGTTGAAATATATATACTTTTATTCAAGAGCACTGCTGGGTACAGTCTGTGGGGATGGCAAAAAAGATGAAATCATAAGAGATTTCTCAGAGGCAGTAAAATTAAGACCGGATAATTATGAGATTCGCCTGCGTTTTGGAGCAGTTTTAATGGAATATGAGTTGTATAAAAATGCAATGGGGCATTTTAAAGCGATAAAATCTCTAAATTCGACAGTCTACTCATATATGGCGCTATGTGATGCGTATCTCGGAAATTTTGTGAGTGCGAGAGATTATATCACAAAGACGCTTGAAATGGATTTTTCTGATCAGGACTTTGTAAGAATCAATTCTGCTTCCGATATTATTAATTCAGAATGTATTAACGTCCCTCTTGATATAAGAGATGAGTTTAAGAAGCTTTTTGATCTAATTCTTGTACAAGATAGACCCACTTTTGCAACCGGGGCACTTGAGAGCCTTATTGCTCAATATCCATCTGTGTATGCTCTGCGTCTAATCAAAGGTATGTCTCTGGCTCTCATGGGTGAATATTCCTCAGCATTGTATGAATTAAAATCTACCGAAGGTGCAACAGAGAATTGTTCATATTTTCAATATACAGAAGGAATTATTTATCTTGGCGTACAAAAAGAGGATAAGGCAATATCATGTCTGGAAAATGCAATAAAACTTGATCCAGTGTTTGTAAGGGCTTATAGAATCCTATCTGAGATATATCTAAATAAAAAAGACTATATCGGGGCAGAGAGAGTATTGAAAATATACTTAAAACTTGAAAAAAATGACCATAAAAGTAGATTTGTCTATGGTAGACTTCTTGTAAAATTAAAGAAGATAAATGAGGCTGCCAATCAGTTTGATTATATATATTCAAAAGAACCAGAAAATATTTTTGGGATAGTCGGAAAAGGTATGATTGAGCGAGAATTTGCCAGAATCGAGAAAGATGAGACAAAGAGGAAGAGGCATCTTGAAAAAAGTCTGGAATATTTGAATAGCGCAATAAAAAAAGATTCTGAGAATCAGGAAATAAAAAATCTGATAAAGTCAATTGATGAAAAGGAGGAGTAAATGCCTATATATGAATTTAGATGCAAGGGGTGTAAAAAGATCTTTGAGGAATTTGTTAGAAGTAAGGATTATAAGATAAACTGTCCATATTGTAATTCTCAAGATGTAGATAAGTTGATATCAACAGTTTCTCAAACAGGAAATGGATCTGGAGGTGGAGGAGGTGGTTCCTGTTCCAGTTGTTCTGGAACAAACTGTTCTTCCTGTCATTAACGAGGTAGATTATGAAAAAGACTATTTTTACCTTTATACTTGTATTGCTAATTATGCCAGGTTGTGAACTTCTCCAGAAGGAGTTTATAGGCAGGTATGGACTAAAGAATTGCACATTTGAACTTACATCAGTAAATGCAGACATCTATCCCGATTATTCAAATTTGTATAAAAGTTATGTAATTCTGGGTCTCAATATTAGGGCAGACAATCCAAACAAATATGCCGTTATTCTTGACAGGATGTTATTTGATCTACTGATAAATGATAAGGTTGTCATTAAGGATATTGAAAACAATGTAAGAAGGGATATAGATGCCGGTTCAAGTCTGACATTTAATATCCCTGTAAAAGTTACCTATGAAGAGTTAAATAATGCCTCTTCTGGACTGATTGATTATGTGAGAAAAGGTGAGGCAAATTACAAACTAAATGCAAAGGTATTTTTTGATTCCGAGGTTACATCATTTAGTTATGATACAACAATTTCAGAGGGTAAGATTTAAGTTGCACCAGATATTTATTGTATGATATATAAACTTTGCTTTTTTTAAGGAGTCAGTACCGTGATATGTTACAAATGTGGAAGTCATGTTCCCGATGGTTCAAAGATATGTCCTACCTGTGGTAATAATTTTGAAAAGGACATTAAAAAGCCTGAAATAAAAGGGAAGTCCTCTTCGGGCGTGAAGGAAACTGTTGGGTTCAATATTGGAGATCTGGTTGCAGGTAGATATAAAATAAAATCCAGAATAGGAGAGGGACCATGCGGGGTTATATTTAGAGTACTTGATACAGAGATGGATGTGGATATTGCCCTTAAACTCTTATACAAGAGCGTTATTGGAAATGAGGCAGATAATAAAAAATTTCAGGCAGAAATGCGCATAGCCCGCAAGATCGCTCACCAGAATATCGTGAGAGTATATGATATAGATAGAGATAACGGATATTCATTTTATACAATGCAACTTCTGGAAGGCTTGACTCTTAAAAAAATAATCAATCTGAGAGCAGAAAAGAAGCAGGTTTTTTCACTTCAGGAGATAGAGCCAATATTTGTTCAAATATACAATGCGCTGAGTTCTGCACAGAATTTTACATTCCATGGCAATCTAAAGCCAGAAAATATCATGATACTTCCGGATCTGCTCAAAGTTTGCGATTTTTCACTTGTAAAGGCAGTTGGTTTTGAAAAGTTTACTGAATTAAACTCTGCAAATCTCAATTATATTGCACCCGAGATAAAGTATAACTGGGATACTGTAGATTCCAGATCTGATATTTATTCAATGGCGGCAATTATTTACGAAATGGTATCGGGTGAGAAATTTAAAAGCCTGCCTGTATCAGCATCATTAAAAAATCCAAATGTTCCGAAGGCTATAGATGGCTTTTTAAACAAGGCGCTAAGCGAAGAACAGGATAAAAGATTTGATAACCTCAATGAATTTATAGAAGAATTTAAGAAAATAGTTGATAAAGAGGCATCTCAGGAGGCAGAAGAAGGACCTGAGGATGAGGAATTTATAGAGATTTCAACAGACGATTTTGAATTACTTGAGACACAGGAACGAGAGAAGACAAGAAAGAGATTACCCAAAGATAGAATATTTTTCAGTGTAGAAGAAGAATTAAAACGTAAAAAAACTGATCAGAATGAAGATTTTGAAGAGGATAGAGAAATAAGGGTAGAAAAGAAAAAATCCATTAAAACTACCCAACCGATTGAGGAAGAAGAAGATGAGGAGCCAGCCGAAAAACCCGTGGTGAGCAAGCCTTCAAAGAGAGAGGTTGAGAGGGAAGATAGAGAAGATAGAGAAGATATTATTGTTAAGAAAAGACCTGCCTTATCTACAAAGGAAGAGCCAAAGATCACTCCCAGAACAGAGTTGAAGATTGAGACTGCAAAAAAGGATTCAGCACCTCCATCGTCAGGAGCGGGCGGTGGTTCAAATAAAAGTATGATTGTGCCGATGATGATACTTGTTATTGTTCTTGCGGTACTTGGTGGTGGTGTATTTCTTTTATACAAAGCCATGGAAAACCAAAGAGAGAGAGATAGAATTATGCTCGAGCAGCAGAGAATGGAGATCGAAAAACAAAGGATGGCACTCGAAAAATATCAGCAAGAACTGATGGCTCAACTGGAGGCAACCAAGAAGTCTCTTTCTCAGGCAGGACCGGAGACAACGAAACCTAAAACAGTAGAGGAATTAAAGAAGGAGGAGGAAGACAAGAAAAAACTTATGGAACTTGAGGCAAGGCTATCTGAGTTACAGAAGGAGAAGGAGAATCTTGATAAAAAGAAAGAAGAAATAAAAGTAAAAGAAAAACCAAGAAAAGATGAAAAACCTCGAATAACAGAAGAACCAGCAAAGAAGAAGGAAAAACCGCAAAAAGAGGTAGAACCTCCAAAGAAAGTAGAGATAGTGAAGGCTGAAGAAAAGAAGGAAGAAAAGAAAGAAGCACCTCTGCCAGTTGTTGAAGAGAAAAAAGAAGAATCAAAACCTATAGAAAAAGAGGAGGTAAAACAGGAAGAAACTCAACCCGCACCAACAGAGAAAAAGCCTCAGTGCCCAAAAGGTATGATCTTAATACCTGAGGGGTCTTTTATGATGGGTTCATCTCCGTCTGATCCCATGAGAGGATTTGGAGAGAAGAATAGCACAGAAGTAACAACACAGGCATATTGTATTGACATTTTTGAATATCCAAACAAGAGAGGTGCTACACCCAGGACAAATGTGAGCCAGAGTGAAGCAGAAGCACTTTGCCAAAAGGCAGGGAAGAGATTGTGTTCGGAAGAGGAGTGGGAAAAGGCATGCAAAGGTCCTGGAAATGCAAAATTTGCGTATGGGAATACATTTGTTGCCGGAAAATGTAATACGGCCGATGCTGAAGGCAATAAGGGAGGACTTCAGGCATCAGGTTCATTCCCCGGCTGTGTAAGTGGATATGGTGCTTTTGATATGTCTGGAAATGCAGCAGAGATTACGAAGACAGCCACCAAGGGTGGTTCTGCAGATAAGGCGGATTATGCTTCAAGATGTTCTGCTCGCATTGCAAAATCCGCTGCCTCTCCAATGACAGGATTTAGATGTTGTGCGGATCCGAAATAAAATGAACAACTGTTGTAATACAAAAGGATGCAATTGTAGCAATGGTATAAATACAGAATATGGTATATGTCCTGAATGTAATTCTAAATCTATCAAAGTAAAAGGAGTTGTTGTTAAAAGGTTTGTTAGAAGGGAGTTTTGGGAGGATATAAAAAATAATGATATCTATGAATTGTGTACGAATCCAGATTGTTTCATATCATATTTTTCAAAGAAAAATAAGGTCAAATTTTCTATTCAGGATCTTAGTATACCAATCTGGTTCAAGAGAGATAGCACCCCAAAATATGCTTGTTATTGTAATAAGATTACATTTGATATGCTGAGAGATTCTGTAATCAAAGATGGTCTTATTACGTGGAAGGATATTGTATTAAAATACAGGAGTCGGGCTATTTGTAGATGTGATATACTTAACCCTCTGGGCGAGTGTTGCACAAAAGTATTTTATTCTGCAATAAATGATTCACTTATATCTATTGGAAAACCGCCTGTGAAAATACCAGATTTCTGTTGCTGAATTTATGCTACTACAAGGTTATTTTCTTTAGTACAATGTGTCAATTATCTTAGATACATTCCGTGGTTGATAGAATCTTAATTCGGTGATAGAATTTTTTTATAATAGGGAGGTTAAATAAAGTATTTTTTGCTTTACTATTTGTCTTTATTAATATTGATTGGTTGCAATGATTCCACAGTTTCATCAAACGATATTCCTGATATTGATCTGGATGAATTTGAACAAGATAACATAAATATTGATGTGGAGGATGACTCTTTTACTAATTTAATGGATATTAATGATAAGATAGATGATGAGGCAGTTGTAGATTCATCAAATGAAATTATTCAAAGTGATGAAAGTGAAGTTAAAGATACTGAAGGAATATCTGAAAAGAGAGGGTTCCCTGTCGGGTTTCCATGGGTAAGTTTTTATGGAAGTGCAGATGGTGTAGATCTTAAAAGAGTGAAAGAATATTTTAGAATAATTAATATAGATGCTGATCCTGATACAGGCAATTTTACAGATCGACAGATTGAATATTTGAAAAACGATAGCATTAATAAAGTTATTTTATACCTAAATGTAGGGTCCTGCGAAAATTGGCGAACTTATTATAAAAAAGATCCATCTGGCTTCAAATCCTGCGTTAATAGTAAGGCACTTACGACCTTTTATTCAAATGAATATCCAGATGAGATGTGGGCCGATCTTACAAATTATGAGTATCAAAACCTTATAATTAATTATGTAGCAAAGAGGCTTGTCCATAGAGGAGTTGATGGTTTTTTCCTCGATAATCTTGAGGTTATAGAGCACGGTCAATTCGAAAAATATGGACCATGCGGAGAGAAATGTTTTCAGGGTGAATTTGATATTGTTTATAAACTTCGGAAAAAATATCCAGATAGATTAATTGTTATGCAGAATGCAACATCAGATATAACTCTAAATGGATATTCCAATGGAGTCTGGTTTTTTCTTCTGCTGGATGGAGTATCCCACGAAGAGGTTTATTCAAACGGAGGTGATTTAGAGGCACTAACTCAAATGAAAAAATGGAGAGATACAAAAATTACTATAAATAGTTTTCTATTCTGGCTGGCAGTAGAAGAATATGTAGGAAAATGTGATTCACAACATAAACGAGAAGCAGAAACTCTCTATAAAAAAGCGACCGATGACGGATTCTATGCATATGTGACAGATGAATCTTCTATTCAACAATCACCCTGTTTCTTTAATTAGTCTATCTAAAATGAATTAAAATATTTTGACTCAGTATTTAATTTTTAAGATAGAAAAAATACTTTCATTTGTCTCATGTGATTTATGAAAAATACACATCTGTCCAGAATAAGTTTTGCAAAGAACCCTTTGAATTTAATTTTTCATTTAGTCTTTAACTGATCAATAAACAATCTGATGGCATTGTTGAGGATTAATCTATCTATATACAGGGATTTATGTGAGTGGATAAATTAACTTTTTGAGACCCTGCCAATTGTGTCGGATGTTGAGCAACTAATATTAAGTGGATTTTAAGTTGGACAGTATTTTGATGTATTGATAGGGCAACCTGATCTTGAAATTGCAAAATATCTATAACTAACACATTGTTTTATAAGGATAAATTTTATGACTTATTATTATTTTGGACAGCAGTGTGAAAAATACTTTTTTCATTCTACAATATGGACATCATCATTGATGAAGCAAGAGATAATCCATTCTAAAAATTCAAATTAGAAGTTTTCACTCATAGATAATTATTTGATTACTCTCTTATAATAATACAATTTTCATTCTTAAAATAAAACAATTTTTATAAAAATTTTATGAAAAAAACAATTCACAAAAAAAATTTATTTTTTTGCTTGACAAGGTGAACTAAATTTATTATAAGCGTCTTCCCTTCGTTAGAGATAGAAGGGTTTGCTCTTTGAAAACTGAATAGAGAGGGACTCAAAAAGTGCGAGTTAAAAGAATTAGGTATCGACAGGATACCAGCAAGTTTTTACTGAGAGTTTGATCCTGGCTCAGGACGAACGCTGGCGGCGTGCCTAACACATGCAAG
>JBBISZ010000032.1:0-14275 GCA_037441045.1 Deltaproteobacteria bacterium
GCGGGTGCCACAGGATTTTCTGGTATGTTTGCAGAGATTCACCCTGAGCCAGAAAGGGCGCTCTCTGATTCTGAGACACAATTAAATTTTTCTGAATATAAAGAGGCATTAAGCAACTTCCTCAAGCTTTACAAATTATCATAAGCAACCTGCAAAACATCATCACATAAAAATGTCATAAAACACAATCAATCTCATATTTGCCAGAGTTTGTGAGTTGTAAATTTCAAAATGCCTACTACTTGCGACAAGTAAAAATCAGAAGATTTCTCATTTTACTATTTACAATCCGCACCATTTGGTATAGAAAAACCAGATTATTAAGGAGGCAATGATGAAGATATTTATTGACACAGCCGACATAAATGAGATTAGAGAAGCAAACAAAATCGGCATAATTGACGGCGTAACTACCAACCCCTCGCTTGTCGCAAAGACAGGGAGAAAGTTTGAGGAGGTTGTACAGGACATTATAAATGAGGTAGATGGACCCATAAGTGTGGAGGTTATCTCAACCGATTCTGAAGGAATGATAGCTGAAGCTGAAAAACTTGCAAAGATTCACAAAAATATAACCATAAAAATACCAATGACGGCGGAAGGTCTCAAGGCAGTAAAAATATTATCCAAAAAAAAGGGTATAAAAACCAACGTAACACTTGTATTCTCACCTATTCAGGCACTTCTGGCAGCAAAGGCAGGAGCCACATTTGTAAGTCCATTTGTAGGCAGACTTGATGACATAAGTCAGGATGGCTTTGAACTGGTAGAACAGATTGTAGAAATCTACAACAACTATGATTTTCCAACCGAAGTTATTGCCGCATCAATAAGGAATCCTGTACATGTAATAAGAGCCGCACTCTGTGGATGCCACATAGCTACAATCCCATTTTCAACTATTATGCAACTTATAAAACACCCTCTAACAGATGCAGGGATTAAGAAATTTCTTGAGGACTGGCAGAAAGTTCCAAGATAATTTACAAATAAATCTAAAATCAAATTTATAAGTAAATCCATATATATTAAGTAGTATAATTTATTTGCATACAGATATTTGTTACGAGACCCTGCCTATTGAACCAGAGATAGAACAACTAATTTGAAGGGGATATAAATTGGACAACATCCCGGGGATAGAGAAAAAGATGAAAATAACCTGATTTGATAGACATAAACAAATCATATTCTTAAGCATTGTTTCATAATAAAATCTTTTTGATTCCAGATTATCCTGGACAGCGGTTGTAAAAAAGGAATTTACAATTTTATAAAGTCCGCTGTAAAGAAATTGACCATCACACTATCCAGCGCGGATTCTCTGTATCTCTTCCTGATCCCTGATTTTGCCGCCTCAATTATCCTGAAATCAACTCCGTCAGTCTTTACTATCTCTTTATAAACCACCTTTGCCTGACTCCTGAAGCCCTGAAGGTCATAAATCCTGCCCTGCCATATCCTGTAAAGCATAATCCTGTAGATATCCTCTGTCTCTTCAGAAGCAAGTTTAATAGCCCTGTTTAACTCACTCTGTGCATCTGCATATTTCTTCTCTTTGATAAGATAAAAGGCATACATCATCATATAAAAATGCGATAATGGGTTTAGTTTTATTGCCTCTTTTAGATATGCCGTTATCTCCTTTTCGTCATTGATATTGTGAAGATAAGCGGCGTTGAGATAAAGCCTCAATGCCTTAAGTCGTGAATAATCAACCTTTTCAGATCTTTCAAGATATACCTGCCTTTTGCCATTCATCACAGGTTTTAGTTCGCTATCAAATGCATAGTATTTTCCGTAACATACAGGGCTTCTCCCGTCTGCCACATAGAACATTCTGTCAGAGGCATTTATTACCACACTCTGAATTGTATTCATCTGAGCAATCGTATTTTTTTCATAAAGATTCTTCTTCTCAGATAGTGAAAAATTGTCAGACAGAATATCTACTGCCACCTGTTCATCTATCTTTGAATAATATTTCTCTACAAGTTGCTCAGCCCTTTTTAGTCTATTTACAAAGTTTATATCCATTGTCCTATTTATGCTTATTTCACCCTTTTTTAGTCTCTGATTCTTATAACAGTTGGTCGTAACAAGGTAGTCATTCTTACATTTAATCTCCATAATATTCTTTGCATCCACCTCAAAAGCCTTAACTGATTTTTCGTTGACATTTGAGATTACAAATGTCCATCCGCAGTTGTACTTTACCTCTCTAATCAACCTCTCTGCCTGATCAAGATTGTCAGATTTACGAAGAACATAGTCACCCACCACCTGCATGGGAGGACCCGAAAATCCGACCTGCGATGTAAATTTTGTATGTACATTAAAGGCTACCCCGCGATCATTGATCCCCGTCAGACCTCCCGAATGAACCCCTGCAGAAGAGATAAATACATACGGTATTCCATTGTCTGGTTTTACCCTCGCTATCAAAGGATACTTCTCCCAGACCTGATATGCCTCATAATCCAGATTTCTCGCATGAATAAATTTATGACCTTTTGTTGCAGCTCCAAATGCCACTATTGAAGTACAGAGATGAATCGGAGGAAGGCTCAAAACTCTATATCTCCTGTTTAGAATTCCACTTGCAACCTGAAGCATATCGGCAAAACCTACCACTGCATATAGAGAATTTCTATCAAATCCTGCCCCATCGGCAAGTCCAATATAATTATGAAGAATGTTGAGCGGAATTTTCTCAATAATCCTCTCATAAAAAAACTTCCTTGCAAGAATCTCAATAATATTGTTTACCAGTTTTATCTTTGATACCTGACTCATCAGCACACGGGCAAAATTATACAGATACGGTATAACACCCTGTCTTATTTCATCTTTCAACAGTCTCCCGTGCTGATATCCCATATCATAATCAGAACCCTCAAAGTATCCTGTAAATATATTGTCGTACCTGATAACATATGAAGGGCCCAGACTTCTCTTATTCCCTTTGATATCAATCTCCTGATTTGAATAATCGGGCTTTCTAAATTTGAGATCATTTAAATCCTGAAGTTTGAATAATTTAATGAGATTCAACATATCTCTTGGTTCCCTTTCCTTTATCAAATAGGTTTTATTCTAAATAACTGCAGCCACAACCGTTGCTAACATCATCTACATATTCGGGATAGACATCCCGATGGAATAGCGAATCATTTGATACACTATCATCAGGGATCGAATCTTTAATAACATCAGAGATCACATATCTGTCCTGACCATTTCCATCCGATATAGCATCTCTTATAATAATGTCTGTCTCTGAATCTCTCTCCCTGTCTTCAAAAATGATATCCACACCTCCAGCATCTTTTAACTCTCTATCAGAATAATAATCCTCTGTACAGTTTAATCCATAAGAGCCCTCATCAGGAAATGTCTCCACAGTGCCCGACTGAGACCTGAAGAGAAAATAATATTTATGACAGCTTTCAGGAAGAGTAGATTTGTAAATATATGTGCCATTTGTAGGAGTCCCTCTTTCAATACTCATATTAAACTCTATCCCATCAATTACCACCTGCGCAAGCGTAGGCGCAGAACTATCTGCCCAGTTCGCCCTGAATTCAATATTTTTTCCCTTTTCTGGATAGTGTGTGCCCGAATACAACCTTCTTGATACAAATGAGGATGGAGAAAAATCCTGCGTCCAGTAATTCTGTGAATTGCCAATTCCAATAGATGCATGAGATGAGTTCAATATATTAACCCTGTGCCCATTTTGATAAGTAAATCCGCACTCGGTACTCGAATATGGCTCCCAGAACCATTGATAGAAGGTCTGAACGGGGTCTGAATACCCGTATGCAGCATTCTCGCCCGAAGGATATGTGCCGAACATAGAGACTCTACTACTCCAACTCGTACAATCAGGATTGCACCCACACTTCCCGTCTTTACATGCACAGGAGGCAGAACCATCACATCCTCCTGGTGTATAAATCGTCCCAATATTTGAAACAAGAGTACATGGTGAATCGTGCTGAAGATAACCACCACATGAGATCAGATTTGCAGAATGAAATCTCGCTGCACGATTAAGATTATAATCATAGGTAAGAAGAGGAACTGGATTTTTATAACAGTCCTTCTCTGCACAGACAGTACAATCCTTAAGATCAGCGACTGGATCTGAACGGGCACGATTTACCCAGACCAGGACCGTCCTCTCCGCCCAGCTCGGGAATCCATTCTTTACAACGCCATAATCACCCGCTGAAATCTCAGATACAGAAGTAGCAATAACAACACCAATCAAAAATAATGATAATAAAATTTTAATTATAATATTCATACTTACTCCCTGTCTGAAAATAATACATCATTTTTAACCCTTTTTCAATTAGAGAGAATTACCAAACAACTATGATCAAATTACAATAATTTTCATTCTCGAGAGAAATATTAATAATGGTGTAAGAACACATTTGTCCAGAATTAGTTTTGTAATAAATATATCATTTTGAACTTTTGTTTAATTTTTAATCTTGTAGAAATATTGAGAATTGATCAACACACAGAGCTTTATGGTAATAGATGGATAAATATTAAGATACCTTTCCAATTGAACCAAGAGATAGATTGTTTGAGTTTGGTGAACATAAATTGGACAGCATTTTGAGGGGTAAAAAAGGCATGAAAGGGTAATCTGACCTTGAAACTGTAAATTAGCTATAAATAACACATTGTTTTAGAAAGATAAATCTAATGACTTTATATTATTTTGGACAGCAGTGGTGTAAGAATAAACCTTTATAATCAAAGCAATTACCAATTTTTTATTTTTAGAAATAATAATCGCAAGTCAAAAATTTTAAGACAGATTAGCAGGTATGAATCTTAATGAAATTTGTCTCTCCACGCACCGGGATAGGCATACCACCTGTGATCACACAACTATCTCCCTTTTTCACCTTTCCAAGTCTGACAAGTAAATCGATCGCCTTTTTAATAAGGTGGTCCGTATTCTTTTCGTATATTGGATTGACACCCCTCAACAAAGCAAGTTGATTGAGCACTTTTTTATCAGGAGTAAATGCATATACTGGTAGATGTATATGGTATTTTGAAATTATTTCTGCAGTTTTGCCCGATTGTGTGAATGTAACAATACATCTAACCTTCTGCTCCTCCGTTATCATCCTTACAGAATTTGCAATTGAATACATTCTACTGGTATTTTCATTGCTGCAGCTCCGCTCCACTCCCACTGATCTATCCAGACCCCTGTGCTGCTCCGCTTCAAGAATGATCTTCTTCATCATTTTTACCGTCTCTACAGGATGTTCACCACTTGCAGTCTCCCCCGATAGCATTACAACATCTGCACCGTCATATACTGCATTTGAGATATCTGTTACCTCTGCCCTGCTCGGGATGAGTGCTGTCATCATTGACTCCAGCATCTGTGTCGCAACAATGATAGGTGTCTTTCTGTAACTGGCGTGTGCTATAAGTTTTTTCTGTATAACTGGAACCTGATAGACCGGCAGTTCAATCCCAAGATCACCTCTCGCTACCATAATCATATCTGTCACACTATAAATCTCTTCTATTCTCTTCAGTGCCTCAGGCCGCTCAATCTTGGCAATTACCTTCATATTGCTCTTGTGTTTCTTGAGAATATCCTTAAGTTCAATTATATCCTCAGGCGATCTCACAAATGAAAGTGCCACATAATCATAGCCCGTCCTGATCCCGAATAATAGATCTCTTCTGTCCTTCCCTGTAAGGGCAGGAACTTTCAGATCGGTTTCAGGGAGATTGAGCCCCTTATGAGATTTTACAATGCCGCCCGTTATCACCCTTGCCTGAAATGCATAATCACCCGATGAAATAACTTTTAGGACAATCTTACCATCATCTATCAAAATCCTCTCATCTTTCTTTACAGACTTTATTACATCTTTATAACTGAATGGTACAAACTTGATACCCCCTTTTGCCTTTATTCCAACCTCCACCACCTCACCCGACTTCAATTCAACAGGCTCTTTAATATCATCCACCCTGATCTTGGGACCCTGCAGATCCATCACTGTTGCAACAGGTATCCTGAGTTTCTCTGAGATACTTCTTACCATTTTATAATTTTTATAATGTGTATCATAATCACCATGAGAGAAATTAAACCTTACTCCCCGCGCACCCTCTTTGATCAGATTCTCAACAATATCCTTTTTTGCCGAACTTGGGCCAATAGTAAATAATATCTTTGTAAGATTCATTTCCCCTCCTCTTTATTCTGTGGGGTTGCCATCTTACATATCTTATAATACTCGTGTTGATACTCTGCTGACCACCCATCTGTACAGGTCTGACCCGATGGACAATCCGAATTATTATTGCAGACCTTATAACATTTTAACTGTCTATCTGAAAGTGCAAGACATGCCATCCCGCACTTACAATCAGAATGAATTTCACAATTTGAACCTGCAGTTAGACTGCCACACTTTCTACACAATCCGGCACATTCCACAAATGGATAACAGGATTCATCTACTTCACATTCTTTACTTACACCAACAACATTACATAATTTACCCGATATTACATCCTGATAGCCAGCATCTTTTGATAATACATCAGATAAAATTACACCGTAATCTGTTGAATCGGGTAAAATTGTATCCTCCGTATTAATATTTGACGATAACTTTGTTGCATCAATGGACTCTACATCTGTCCCATCAAAAATAATATCTGAGACTTCAGCATCACTCAATGGTGCATTGCAATGATATTCTATCTTCTCCGATTCACACCCCAAAAAAAGGATTATCAACACAATGATAACAGAATACCTCATAATATTTCCTCCTGGCTCACTTCATACTACAAATTCTTAATTTAATAAATTATTTTTTCATCATAGGGACCAAGATAAGATACCAGTTCAGGTTCGTAATTATAAACTACAAAAGAAATACTATGCTGACTCTCTTCTGAAGAGCCAATTCCAGATTTTACAACACCCGGAACCCATAGTATTTCATCAACTGAGCAGATAATCGGGAGAATCTTTCTAAATCTCAAAGGTATCTTTTTGTTAATAAAGATCTTCTTTAATTTCACATCCTTTTTGTAATATTTACTATAAATCCTGTCTCCCTCCTGAAATACTCTAACCGTATAGGGAAATCCAAATTTGTCAGATGAAATAGTAATTGATGGATGATTATCGCTCTTAACTATGCCCTTTTTTACATCCAGTTCAATATCTGCCCAGCCTATTTTATATCTGCCATACTTTTTGATAATAAGAGGTTCATAATCAAAAAGATTTGCCTCAATATCCAGTATATCCATTACACGACCCAGACTTACAATCCCATATTCACATCTAACAACAAGATCAGATGACAATCTATGATATCTACTACCCCTGGAGTTTATTATAGCATCCATAGCAGTTTTAAGATTGGTAAGGTCTATTCTACGCTCAACGCCGACCATTTCCAGAACATCAAACATAAAGTATATTCTCAACTCATTCGGAATACGGATAAAATCCTCTCTATTAAAACTCACAGTAGAATTCTCTTTATCACAATTAACCCTCTTTAAGTATTTTGATAGACTTCTATCCAGAAGTCGCCTCACACTCACGGCATCCTGCGCAAGGGAGTAAAGTGCATCTTCTATATTTGGGTTGAATCTCTTTTTTATATATGGAATCAGATCAAGTCTCACCTGATTTCTCAAATATCTTCTGTCCCTGTTTGTAATATCTTCCACAAATCTGAGGTTGTGTGCCCTGATATATTCCATTATCTCATCTCTGCCAAGAGAGAGAAGTGGTCTTATTATCCTGCCATCCCTGTTCATAAGAATCCCCGAAAGACTTCTGATATTTGTCCCTGTAATAATCCTCATTAAAAGTGTCTCTGCCTGATCGGACTTTGTATGTCCTGTTGCTATCAATTTATATTTCATTTCTTTTGCAATGCTCATTATTGCCGCATATCTGTATTCTCGCGCCTTCTGCTCAAGCGATTTTTTCTCACTCTTCTCACCATCAAAGAGATATATCTCCCTTCCAAAGAACGGCACATCAAGTTTCTTACATTCACTCTCTACAAATTTGAGGTCTCTATGTGAATCAATCCTTATTTTGTGATCTATATGAACTACTCCTATCTGAAAATCCAGAATGGAGGAGAGATCCTTCATCATATATAACAGCGCTATAGAGTCAGGTCCTCCACTTACAGCAAGCAGCACTCTATCACCCGATTTTATCAATCTATTCGATTCAATATATTGCTTTACCTTAAAGAGTGTCTTCATGCTATAAAGCATAACTTTATAAACTATAAATTTCAATTAATTTAAGACTCTCACTCTAACATTAAGTTTAACGATTTTTAGAATATCTGATACAAATTCCCAATGGGGACAAATTAGTACCTATATCCAGTACATACTCCGTCTTTCCTCATAATTAAATTTATTCAGAATAATATCATTTTCTGTATGTCTCCTTCTCTTGTTTTCATAGGCATTATCAATCGGATCTTTAGATAGTCTCACAATTTCAATATTATTTTTTAGTCCTATTAGTTCATTTTTTGGCACATCAAAGCAGAGTTGAGTTTGAGAAATCTGCTTGGAGGTGTATCCATTTCATTATGGTGGCAGGTATTCCGACCTCCTTTCAAATTCTTATTTAAAAAAGGATAATGGATGATTGCCTCTATTTCAATTATTTTGAGGAAACGGACTATTTTCAAAGAGATTATTTTTGAGGAACGCCGTACTCTTGTTAAAAAGCTGGTAATATAATATAATTATATTATGGAGGAAAAGATGAGAAATAATCTGCTAAAATCGTTTATTGTGCTTGCCATCATTATTTTTTTATCCTGTTCAAACAATCAGGAAACAACAGATATATTGGGGCTATCCACAGACCTTTTATCTGACATATATGAATATGATTCTGGTATTTTAGAAGATGCTCAGTCAGGGCTGAAAAATATAAAAATCTCTATAAGAAGCAATTTTATCAATTCACACAGCAACAAAGTAATTATACTTTTTTATAAAGATACTGATAAAATTATCCCTGATGAATATACAGATGAGATAGAATGGGAGATCGAAAAGACTATATCACTCAGCCTTAAAGCAGATGAGGGTATACTTGCTTATGTGGACAATGACAACAGTAAATCTCTGAATGCGGGAGACTATTTTACTAAAATGGATTCACAGGACATCAGCGATGGAGGAAAGTATATTCTATTTATAAACTCTTATATACCATTTGAAAGAGGAGGAGATCAGGGACTAAACGGGAATGAGATTCAGGTCTTCAACAGAATAAAAAATCTACTTTTTGAATCAGAGGGTCTTTCAATGGTCATCACAAAGATAGGAGACGATTATAAAGTATTTTCCAGAAGAGGAGAGATCTCATTTAAGAGAATTTTAACTGAGAATGGGTATGAATATCCAGTACAGGTTATAAGCGGAGAAAATCCCTTCGGTAATACTGATGAAAAGGCATTATACACGTTTGAAGGGGAGATCAAAGCAGGCTCCAATCCCAAAAATACTCAGTATACATCTCAAGGTTATAAAACAGACGATGAGCGAATATCCTTTATTGAAGAAGACAAGACATCCTATCCTTATGCCTATGAAAGGATTTCTCAGTTATTTGATGATCCGAATTCGGGAGATATTATAGGGCTTGCAATGCCTTATGGAGATGGGCTGTATGAGGTTGGTGCACACGGGCATCTGGATATTACACAGTCAAGGGCACCTCTCATATTTTCGGGTTCGGGAGTAAAAAAAGGCTCTATTTACGAATGGAATGTGAAGGCTGTTGATATAGCCCCAACGGTTCTGAAGGCTCTGGGTTGCAAATCCATAATCGGTGTAAATAAAAACAATCAACTTTCAAAGGAGAATTATCTCAGAAGACAGGATGGCAATGTGATTGAGGATATACTGAGTGGAGAGATAGCAGAATATGCCATAATAATAGTTCTGGATGGACTATCTCATACAGAGCTCACGAGGGCAATATCCGATCAGGAATATGATATCCCAAATATTAGAGCACTTGCTACAAACGGTGTCTATTTTAAATACGGACATATTACAAACTACTTCTCTGTAACAATACCCTCACATACCTCAATAGCAACAGGGTTATACGCAGGGCACCACGGGATTGTAAATAATCTCTATTACCTGAGAGAGACAGGAAAAGTCCTTACACTAATTGACCTTGGTGTGGGACCTGCACAGTATTTAAGAGCAGAGGCAGAGACAATCTTTGAGGCTTATCATAGAAATTATGGGAAATATGATGAAAAGAAAAACAAAAATGGAAAATTCTCTGCATCCATTAATGAGCCTGCAACCCGCGGAGCTACCTACGCAACACTTGAATCATTGATATACAATTTTTCTTCCTATAAATACGATGAGTTACCAACAATAGACGCATTAAAACAGGTTACATCTGCTGACAACACAGCAATAAATCAGATGATCTATCTATTTACAAAAGGTGAACTTCCAATCCCATCTCTTGTAATGATAAATCTGACCACAACAGATAGTGCCGGACACGGCTGGGGACCGCATTCGGATATTATGAAGGAGGTTCTGTCTCAGACTGACTTTAGAATTGGAAAGATTCTGGAACTTTATAAGAATGCAGGGATTCTTGATAAGACTCTATTTGTTCTTACTGCCGATCACGGGATGGAGATTCAGGATAGAAACCGATCATTTGAATACAGGATTGACGGGGCAAATGTATCTGTTCCACTGCTTGATAACAACAATATTAGATATACTGGCGGGCTGCCATTTATGTATTTTGATACAATGGGATACGAGATAGATGGAGAACTCAGTACCACAAATCAGCAATATAACTTTTATGTCTATGACGAGGATAGAAAATTTCCTATTAAGGGTGCAACAGTCAGAATAGAACAGGACAATAACATTGGTGAATGTGTGACAGATGAACTCGGGAAGTGCAGTCTAAACATAACATTCATAGTCGGCGATGCAAATTTGAAGATTGAACACCAATCTTACAATTTCATTGAGGAGAAAATATCTATTATCAAATAAGCACATCTGTGAATTTGAGAAATTTTTCTATATTATAGAATTTTCAAATAATTTGAGGAATAGACTCTTAAAATAAGAGTAGAAAAAAAGATCTCAAGTGGAGCAGAGAAAGAATATAAGGCTTGACAACCCACTCTGATAAGTGATAAGTCTTACTCTCCATTAATATGATATTTGAAAAAAATATAAAATTAACAGATGAACAGTATCTTTTCAAAATGTATGACTCTGGATTATCAGAAGAAAGTTAAGAGACTGATTGTAAGTGGCGATGACTTTGGGCTCTGCTCCGGCGTAAACAGAGGTATTATTCAAGCATATAAGAATTGAATTCTTACCTCAGCAAGTCTGATGACAAACATGCCCAAATTTGAAGAGGCTGTAAGTCTTTCAAAATTAAATCCAGGACTAGATATTGGAATTCATCTCAATATTATTCGTGGGGCTCCTATTCTTCCCCTTAGAGAAGTACCAACATTGATAGATAGGAATGGATACTTTTCATCAAAGTTATCTAATACACTTTTCAAAATATGGACAAAGCGGATCAATATTATGGAGATTGAGAGAGAATGGAGGGCTCAAATTGAGAGGGCTCTAAATTATGGGATCAACCCCACACATCTTGACTCTGAAAAGCATATTCATATATTTCCACCATTATTTAAGATATGTATAAAACTTGCAACTGAATATAAATTTTATAGAATAAGGGTAATTAGAGAGAGGTATCAACATATGCCGCTAAATCAAGCCCTAAAAGTCTCAATGATTAACGGTCTGTATTTTTATCAAAGAAAGATGCTCAAAGAGAATAAAATTAGATTTGTAGATCACTTCTTCGGGTTGGGCAGAAAAAAAAGGATGAACAGGAATTACTTAAAAGATATATTAAATAATCTACCTTCTGGGACTACAGAGATTATGACTCATCCTGCTTACCTGACCAGCGACCTTATGAAACTGGATAAGAATTTTGGTCCCTACTATATAAACAGCAGGAGAGAGGCAGAACTGGAGTCTTTACTCTCAAATGAGATAAAAGACCTGATTAATGCATTAAATATTCAGACGATAAACTACAGTAACATATAGGTTATTTATAATGGATATATCACAAAACAAGATGGATGTTTCAGTTATCATCCCTGTTTTTAATGAGTCCGAAAATATAAATTTGCTCTATTCACATCTGACAGAGGTATTGCAAAAGATAAATAGGACATACGAAATAATCTTTATTGACGACGGGAGTTCAGACTCAACCCCATATATTTTGCAAAGTATTTTCGATAAGGATAATAGCGTTAAAGTAATCAGGTTGAGACGAAACTTCGGTCAATCAGCAGCCCTTCAGGCAGGATTTGATTTATCAAAAGGTAAGATTGTTATTGCAATGGATGGTGATCTTCAGCACAATCCTGACGATATACCAGATTTTCTCTCAAAAATTGATGAGGGTTATGATATTGTTAGTGGATGGAGGAAGAAGAGGGTGGACAGTCTACTCTTTCGCCGTCTACCCTCATATATTGCAAACCTCCTTATCAGACGGATATCAGATGTTCCCATACATGATTTTGGAACTACATTTAAGGCATATAGAAGAGAGGCAGTAAGAGAAATTCAACTATATAGTAATTTTCATCGCTTCATTCCGGCACTATTAAGACGCATAGGATTTAGAATAACAGAGATACCCATTCAGAATACAACAAGGCAACGGGGAAAATCAAAGTACGGGCTATCGCGTACAGGTAATGTGCTTCTGGATTTATCGACATTAAAGTTCTTATTAAGTTTTGCGGATAAACCAATGCAACTCTTTGGAATGATAGGTATATCTATATGGGTATTATTGCTTTTAATAATTCTTATATTTTTTGCAAATACCCATATATTCAATTGGTCAATAAGAGAGAATTTCAAAGAATTCCTGGGTTTCATTCTGATCTTTATCATGGGAATTCAAATGATAATGTCAGGTTTGATCGCAGAGATAGTCTAACGAATCTATTTCAAAATACATAAATCAAATATTTATTCTATAGAAAAAGTTTATACACACGACGATTAATAATTTGTACCGCACCACATTCGTCCGAAGATTTTTTTGGGCTCAAATTTGTAGAACTTTCAGGGTTTGTAGAATTTGTGGCGTTTTATAATGAATTTAATTCTTTGCAGGTAGTTATTCCTGATCCCCTCGTAAGGTTTATGATTTTCAGCCTTTATATTTTAAGTTTAAACATTATAGCATTTAGCATTTATATAATAGTTTTTCTATGTTAAAATCTAATATCAAAATTTATTCTGGATGAATGTGATAAAAAAATTGTTTGCAAATATAAAAAATATAATATAAAAACTAATTAGAATAACTGGAGATAGAAGGGATTTTCGGAGGTTATGATATTTTTTATTGAGGATGATATTGACCACGCCGAGCTGATAACCACGTTTTTAAAAATCGGTGGGATTCAGGATAAGATACTATGGTTTAGAGATGCAGAATCTACTATTGAGCACATAAAAACCAATTTAGAAGAGTTACCACGCCTTATTATCATTGACCTGAAGCTCCCACGAATGGACGGTTTTAGCCTGATATCTTATATAAAATCTATTGACAGAATGCGCAATACCCCTATTATAGTATTGTCCTCATCCTCCCAGCCCTCTGATGTTTCAAAGGCGCTGGATATGGGGGCAGAGGAGTTTATAAATAAGCTTGCAGAGATGGACTCTCTTGCAACAAGGTTGAAAAAATATCTTGCATAGGAGTCTTCATGGATCTATTAACCAGTACAAACGGTTTAGTTTTATTCCTTATCGGGCTTGTCCATCTGGTCTACCTCTTCTTTGCTGGCAGTAAATCTATAATGCGTATAATTGATGTAATTGCAATCCTTTTTGGAACCGCACTCTGGCAATATCCTGAAAAAGTCCATGCAATTATAAATGTAATCTTTCATTCTTCGAAATAAAATTATTTTGAAAAAATATCAAATAAGAATTGTGAGTTAATGCTATATCTTATTCCTTCCGACCTTATCTCTTGATTTTGGCTTTATAATATAATAAATTACTCAACACAATGAGGTATCTATGAGAAAACTACCAATAGGCATTCAGAGCTTTGAAAAAC
>JBBISZ010000033.1:0-13842 GCA_037441045.1 Deltaproteobacteria bacterium
AGAATGTGACATTTCAAAGTAGTAATAAAGTGTGACATGACATGTAGTAATAACATGATCATATTTGGTGAGCCTTTTATGTAAGTGGTTCAACTAATGTTATTTGTTATATTTTTAGGAATTTGAAAGGGAATGATTAGTATAACGATTAAAGCGGTATACATTGTGTTGTATCTTGTTTTTAGGTGTTCCGATTTGATTTGACATACTAAAAAACTTTGTTATAGAAACTTTTACTTTTATGGAGGGGGAAGAAATCGGAGGAAAAGTGATGAAGGTATCCTCACAGGCATTCAATTGGTTCATGCAGAGGTTTACGGCAATCATAATAGCGGTGGGATTAATAGTGCATTTTATTGTGTTGCACTTCCTCATCGAGAGGCCTGTAACCATGCATAAAGTAGCGCTCAGGCTTCAGTCATTTGGCTGGACGCTCTTTGATTCTATTCTTTTGATAGCCGTAATTTATCATGCACTATATGGCTGCTACAATATTATCGGCGATTTCAAGCCTTCCGAAAGGGTAAAAGGCTTTGTTCTTGTGTTCCTTTGGGTAATAGGGCTGGCTGCAGCAATAGTGGGTATTGCAAATCTCTTACCGTTTACCAAGACTATTTAGGAGGGAATTAAAGATGCTTGGCAGATATTTTTATATAAAGGAATTGACTCTCAACAAGAGCATAAATCTGTTCTCATTTTTAATAATGAGAATTACGGGTATAGGTCTTTCAGTATTCCTGTTCTTACACATCTGGACAATAGGTCAGATTCAGAAGGGGAATGATGCCTTTAACTCGGCAATGGGTGCATACAACAATCCATTTGGCTGGACGCTGGAATATCTTCTTCTGCTTGCCGTTCTTTATCATATGTTTAATGGGATCAGACTTATTGTAGCAGATTTTTTCAACATGACTGAAAGCCAGAAGGGACTTCTCTGGATTGTGGTGGTGGTATTTGCACTTATTGCATCTGCCAGTCTGTTTGTCTTCTTTCCGATAATTCCACAAAATCAGTAAAAAGGAGAGACTGAGATGAGATATTTTCCGGTAGTAGTAGTTGGGGCTGGGCTCGCAGGGCTCAGGGCTGCTCTTGAAGTAAATATGCACAACATACCTGTATGTATTCTCTCGAGGGTACATCCTGTAAGGTCGCACTCCCTTGCCGCGCAGGGAGGCATAAACGGGGCTCTCGGCAATCATGTAAGAGGTGTATATGATTCTGTTGAAAAGCATGCATTTGATACGGTAAAGGGGTCGGATTATCTGGGGGATCAGGATGCAATAATCAGGATGTGTAGTGAGGCTCCTCTAAGGATTTATGAGATGGAACACTGGGGATGTCCGTTCTCCCGTACATCAGATGGCAAGATAGCTCAGAGGCCTTTTGGTGGTGCAGGATTTCCAAGAACAGCATATGCCGAAGATAAGACAGGGCATGCCCTTCTTCATACACTGTACGAACAGATTGTTAGATTTGAACACTCCTCAGAGCGCGAAGATATAACCGTCCTTGATGAGATGTTTGTTACATCACTTATTGTTGATGATAGCAGATGTATAGGTGTTGTAGCGCTTAATCTGAAGACAGGTAAATTTGAGGCGTTCCATTCTGATGCAGTTATCTTTGCTACAGGTGGATCTGGCCGGATTTATTCAAATTCTACCAACGCCCTTATATCAACGGCTCTCGGTGCATATATCCCATTTGTAGAGGGTGTGCCTCTCAAAGACATGGAATTTATTCAGTTTCATCCGACCACACTTATAGGTACAAATATTCTCATGACAGAGGGCTGCAGGGGAGAAGGAGGTTTTCTTGTAAATAACAAGGGTGAGAGATTTCTGGCAAATTATGACGATTCAAAGAAGGCAATGGAGGTAGCCCCAAGAGATATAGTGGCAAGAAATATACAGAGGGAGATAGATGCAGGTAGAGGATTTGAGAATTCTTATGTGCATCTGGATATCAGACATCTGGGAGAGAAGAAGATCAATGATAGGCTCCCCGGCATAAGAGATCTGTGTATAAAATTTGTAAATATAGACCCGATAGTGGATCCTATACCGGTTCAGCCAGGACAACACTATACTATGGGAGGCATTGATACAGATATAAATGGAGCCACTGAGGTCAAGGGGCTCTTTGCGGCAGGAGAATGTGCATGTGTGTCTGTACACGGTGCCAACAGGCTTGGAGGAAATTCATTGCTTGAAACTATCGTCTACGGTGCAATTGCAGGGAAATCCTGTGCTGAATATGTTACATCTCTCTCTCAAACAAGAGTTGGTGCAGATAAGGTAGAGTCAAGGCAAAAAGATGAAGAGAAGAGGGCATCCAATATTGTAAATCAAGATGGTGATGTTCTCATATGTGATGTGAGAGATGATCTGGCAAAGGTTATGGCACAAAAGGTAGGGCTCTTTAGAAAAGAAGATCAACTCAAGTCAGCACTTGAGGATATAAAGAGCGCAAAAGAGAGATTCACAAAAGTAAAATTCAATGCAAAATCAAAATCGCTAATTTACAATTATGAATATATAAATTATCTTGAGACAGATGCAAACATAACAATTTCAGAGGTCATTGTAAAGGGTGCATTGGAGCGTAAGGAGTCCAGAGGTTCTCATTTTAGACTGGATTTCCCGAAAAGGGATGATGCCCAGTTCCTTAAACATACGATTGCAAGATTCTCAAAAGAGGGAATCAATCTTTCTTATAAACCTGTAAAGATTGTAAAATGGGAACCCAAGGAGAGAAAATATTAGAAAAACAAGGAGACAGTCGTGGATAAAGTAGTTTTTGAGGTCTTTAGGTTTTCGCCCGGGGAAGATGTAAAACCTCATTTTGATAAGTTTGAAGTCCCTTATCAGAAGGGGATGACCGTCCTTCAGGGACTTCTGTATATCCAATCAAAGCTGGATGGCTCTCTCGGGCTGAGGTTTGCCTGCAGGGCAGGTATATGTGGATCCTGTGCTATGCATATAAATGGAATTTATAGCCTTGCCTGTGAGACTCAGATAGCGATGCTGGGTGAGTATATTCAGGTTAGACCTCTTAATCACCTGCCTATTATCAAGGACCTTGTGGTAGATATGACTGAGTTCTGGAACAAGTACAAGTTGATAAAGCCATATCTGATTCATAGCAAGGAGATCCCGGAGAAAGAGTTTTTGCAATCCGTGGATGAGCGTGAAAAACTAACAAGAATTGTGGATTGTATCCTCTGCGGTGCCTGTTATGCTGCATGTCCAGTGGTGGAGACCCACAAAGACTATATAGGTCCGCATGCTTTTGTAAAGGCAAATAGATTTATAAGAGATAGCAGGGACAAAGGGACATATGAGAGACTTAAGATTGTCGGAGGAGATGATGGTGTATTTAGATGTCATACAGTCTTCTCCTGTCAGGAGGTCTGCCCAAAAGATATAAATCCCAGTGGTTCTATTGCCGAATTAAAAGTTCTTACTACCAGGGCAGCCTTTACGGCATTTGACAAGAGTAAATTAACCAGATGAGGTCATGTATATGAAACTACACGAATATCAGGCAAAGGAGTTATTTAGAGCTTACCAGATACCTGTCCCCGAAGGAAAGATGGCGAAGAGTCCTGAGGATGCCAGGAAGATTGCGGAGGAACTTAAAGGAGACTCTTTTGTAGTAAAGGCTCAAATACATGCAGGTGGTAGAGGTAAGGCTGGTGGGGTAAAGGTGGTTAAGAGTCCCGAAGAGGTATATGATGCAGCCAAAAAAATTCTCGGAATGAGGCTTGTAAGCAAACAGACTGGTCCAGAAGGGAAGATAGTAAAAAAAGTTCTTGTTGAAAAGGGTGTGAGCATAAAATCTGAGAACTACTGTGCTTTCCTGATCGATAGATCAAAAGAGATGGTAGTCCTTATTTTCTCTACCGCTGGTGGTATGGACATAGAGGAGGTTGCCTCAAGCTCTCCAGAGAAGATAATAAAGATTTCAGTTGATCCAGTAGCTGGTATACAGCCATATATGTCAAGGGAGTTGGTTTTTTCACTCGGAATGGATCCAAACCTGTCGTCCCAGATGCACAATCTCCTTGTAAATATGTACAGACTGTTTAATGAAAAGGACTTATCGCTTGTTGAGATTAATCCGCTGGTTATAACATTGGACAATCAGCTTCTTGCCGTGGATGCAAAGATCAATGTTGAGGACAATGCGCTTTTCAGACAGAATAGACTTTCAGAAATGAGAGATATGGATGAGGAGGATCAGAGGGAGAGAATGGCTCATGAATTCAATCTCAATTACATCTCTCTTTCTGGAAACATTGGTTGTCTGGTAAATGGTGCCGGTCTGGCTATGGCTACAATGGATATAATCAAGTATTATGGTGGAGAGCCTGCCAATTTTCTGGATGTTGGTGGAGGTGCAAACAAGCAGGCTATCACTGAGGGTTTTAAGCTCATTCTGTCAGACCCAAAGGTAAAGGGGATTCTCGTAAATATATTTGGTGGTATTGTAAAGTGTGACCTTGTTGCGTCTTCTGTAATTGAGGCGGTAAAAGAGATGGGGATATCTGTACCACTAGTTGTGAGGCTGGAAGGGACAAATGCCGAACAGGCAAGGGAACTTATAAAAAATTCTGGAATCAGGTTGACCTATGCCAGAACTATGGCAGAGGCGGCTGAGACTATAGTAAAACTTGCTCTATAAAGAGGTTGTTATGGCAATACTCATAGACAGGAATACGCGGGTAATTGTTCAGGGTATCACAGGTGACAATGGGAAGTTTCATACAATTCAAATGCTCTCTTACGGGACAAAAGTGGTTGGAGGAGTAACGCCAGGAAAGGGTGGCCAGAGTGTTGAAGGCGTTCCGGTGTTTAATACAGTCATAGAGGCAGTAAAAAAGACAGATGCGAATGCCTCAATCATCTTTGTGCCTGCAAGATTTGCCCCTGATGCTATCCTGGAGGCGGCAGGCGCAGGAATTAGGTTGATTGTGGTAATTACGGAAGGCATAGTCCCGTCTGATATGCTGAAAGTAAAATATTCTTTGAGAGGGAAGGGTGTAAGGATAATTGGACCGAATTGCCCTGGTATCATTACTGCTGAAGAGTGCAAGCTCGGTATTATGCCCGGTTATATCCATAAAAAGGGTCGGGTAGGTGTCATATCCCGTTCGGGTACACTTACTTATGAGGCAGTGTATCAACTCACAAATCTCGGGATTGGGGAGACTACCTGTATAGGAATTGGTGGAGATCCAATTGTTGGAAGTTCGTTTGTAGATCTTCTACAGATGTTCGAAGATGATAATGAGACTGAATGTGTGGTTATGATTGGAGAGATAGGTGGTAGTGCAGAGGAGGAGGCGGCAGATTATATTGAGAAACATTTCAAAAAACCGGTTGTCTCTTTCATAGCCGGTGCTACAGCGCCACCAGAGAAGAGGATGGGACATGCTGGTGCTATCATATCGGGTAGAAAATCCACTGCTCAGAGCAAGATGGAATATTTGAGATCAAAGGGGATAAAGGTAGTTGAAAATCCTTCATTGATTGGAGATTCCGTATGGGAGATATTAAAAAAGAGGTAAAAGGTAATATTGTTACTTATGAGGACGGAAAGACAAAGATTATAATTAACAACAGATGGTGTAAGGGGTGTGAATACTGCGTTGTATATTGTCCCAAGAAAGTCCTTACCATGGAAAGGTCAAAGCCGATAGTTGTAAATCTGGGAGAATGCACAAGATGTATGCTATGTGAGTTGAGGTGCCCTGATTTTGCAATTGAGGTATTCAAAATGGAAGAAAAGGAGACCAGATAATATGGCAGATATAAGGTTTATTCAGGGAAACGAAGCCTGCGCCCTGGGTGCGTTATATGCAGGTTGTAGATTCTTTGCTGGTTATCCAATCACTCCATCTTCAGAGATAGCAGAGATGCTCTCAGAAGAACTTCCTCTGGTCGGAGGTGCATTTATTCAGATGGAAGATGAGATAGGGGCAATGGCTGCTACAATAGGTGCATCAATTGCTGGCAGAAAGTCGATGACGGCAACTTCCGGACCAGGAATGTCCCTAAAACTTGAAAATCTTGGATATGCCTGTATTACAGAAATTCCCTGTGTGATTGTAAATGTTCAGAGAGGTGGACCATCCACAGGACTACCAACCTCTCCTGCACAGGCAGATATTATGCAGGCAAGGTGGGGAACTCATGGGGATCATCCAATTATTGCTGTTTGTCCATCCTCCGTATCAGAGATGTTTACAGAGACTGTGAGGGCATTTAATCTTGCAGAGATGTTCAGGACACCTGTTATAGTCTTGAGCGATGAGATAATTGGACACATGAGAGAAAAGATCATAATTCCCGAAGAAGGGACTATAGAGATTGTAAATCGAAAAAAACCGGTTTGTAAACCTGATGAATACAAACCCTTTAAGGGAGAGGAGGATGGCGTTCCTCCGATGGCAAATTTTGGTGAAGGGTATCGTTATCATATAACGGGGCTTTCTCACAATGAAGAGGGTTTTCCAATTCAGAGCGGCGAACTCGTTCACAAAATGAACTTAAGGATGCATGAGAAGATTTACAGGAATCTCGATAAGATCATCAAAAACGAAATATATATGTGTGACGATGCTGATGTGATTATTTTTGCTATTGGGGGTGCTGCGAGGTCTTCAAAAGGCGCTATCAGACATCTGAGAGAAGAGGGAATCAAGGCGGGACTATATAGACCGCTTACAATATGGCCATTCCCCGAGGAGACACTGCTCAAAGCCTGTGGTAAGGCAAAGGATGTACTTGTGGTTGAGATGAATCTTGGACAGATGATATTTGAGGTTAAAAGAGTTCTTTCTCCAGCGGGTGTCAGGGTAGAAGGTATGTTTGATTCTTCGGGAGAACCATTTACCCCACTTGCAGTAGCAAACAGGGTCAAAGAGATTATCAAGAGGTGACTATGGAAATAAATTATCACGAATATCTTAGAGAGAAGATGATGCCTCATATCTGGTGCTCAGGTTGTACCCACGGAATAGTTACAAAGGCACTTTTAAGAGCCATTCATAAGGCGGGTCTCAATAAGGATAAAGTGGTGGTTATATCCGGGATTGGTTGTGCATCCCGAATGCCGGGATATCTGGATTTTAATACTTTGCATACAACTCATGGAAGGGCCCTTGCCTTTGCAACGGGTATTAAGCTTGCAAGACCTGATCTCCATGTAATTGTGGTTGCAGGTGATGGCGACGCGGTTGCAATTGGTGGAAATCATTTTATCCATGCCTGTAACAGGAATATTGATATTACACTGATTGTTCTCAACAATAACATCTATGGAATGACAGGTGGTCAGAGATCTCCCACCACATTCGAAGGTGATATCTCTTCCACGAGTGTCTACGGCTCTATTGGTCAACCAATAGATGTTGTAAATCTTGCACTCGGTGCAGGTGCAACATTTGTAGCAAGAAGTACCAGTTATCATGTGCAACAACTTGAAAGCTATATCTATTCGGGTATTATTCACAAGGGTTTTGCAGTTATTGATGCGATATCCGCCTGTTATACAGCCTATGGAAGGAGAAATAAGCAGAAATACAAAAGTGTCGTTGATATGCTCGACTATATGAAGGCAAATGCCATCAATATTTCAGCAGCGAAGGAGAAGGGACAGGCGGAACTGAAAGGTAAGATACTCGTGGGCATCTTCAGAGATATAGTGGAGCCTGAATATTGTGAAGAGTATGCAAAGATGGTCGAAAGAATAAAAAATAAAAAATGAGGTGAGAGTATGTCTTTTAGATATGAGATAAGATTATCGGGTTCAGGCGGACAGGGTCTGATACTACTTGGAATTATTCTGGGGGAGACGGCGGCAATTTACGAGGGCAAAAATGCGGTTCAATCACAATCTTATGGTCCTGAGGCGAGAGGTGGTATGAGTAAATCGGATGTCATTATATCTGACTCCGAGATAGATTACCCCAAGGCTTACAATGTGGACTTTCTGCTGACTCTAACACAGCAATCATTTGATAAATACACTCAGGAGGTAAAGAAGGGCGCAACTGTACTCTACGATTCTACGCTTGTACATACCACAAGGGAAGGGGATTATAGATTAATTGGTTTGCCACTAAACGATACAGCCATCAAGGATATCGGCAAATCTATGGTCATCAATATTGTCTCTTTGGGGGCTATTATTAAATTATCAAATATTGTCAAAGTAGAAAATGCGGAAAAGGCTCTCTTAAAAAGGGTTCCCAGAGGGACCGAGGAGCTTAACAAAAAGGCATTTTATGCCGGAGTAAATCTGGTAGAGAAGCTATAAGCGGAGGTATATATGCTTGAAAGAACGCTTGGCATCGTCAAACCAGACGGTGTTAGAAGAGGACTGTGTGGAGAGATACTCAAAAGAATAGAGGGGGCAGGGCTCAAGATAGTGGCTCTGAAAATGAGACGTCTTACCATTGAAGAGGCAGAGAATTTCTATTATGTCCACAGGGGAAAGCCTTTTTTTAATGATCTGGTAAATTTTATGACCTCAGGTCCTGTTATTCTCTATGTTCTGGAGGGAGAAAATGCAATTGAACGATACAGAAAGCTCATGGGTGCAACAGACCCAAAAAAGGCAGAAAAGGGGACAATAAGGGCAGATATGGCTGAGTCTATGCAGTGCAATACAGTACACGGCTCTGATGGTTCAGAGACTGCAAAATTTGAAATCGGGTATTTCTTTTCTGAAATAGAGATTGTAAAGAGGTGAAGAGATGAAACCTTCGTCAATAAGACCACCTTCCACTTTTGAAAAGAGAAATATCAAGGCTATGACCTTAAGGGAGATTGAGAGGGTCATTACTATCAAAGGAGAGAAGAGGTTCAGGGCGTCTCAATTTTTTAAGTGGTTGCACTTTAAGGGTGTAACATCCTTTCATGAGATGACTGATATCCCTCGTGCCTTGAGAAATTCTATCGCCGAACTTGGACCAATTACAAAACTTGAGATTGATAGAAAACTTGTATCAAAAGATGGAACAATAAAGTACAGATTCAAGACCCCATCGGGACATTTAATCGAGTCAGTATATATTCCCGATAAAGATAGGCGCACAGTCTGTGTGTCAACTCAGGTGGGTTGTAAGATGGGCTGTGATTTCTGTCTGACTGGTAAGATGGGTTTTATTAGAAATCTTGGAACAGATGAGATAGTTGATCAGGTGAGGGCAATAGCCGCAGATCTGAGAGCGGAAGAGGCAAAGAACTCACAGCAGCCAGTAAAATATAGATCAATTCATAAAGGGTTGATAACAAATATAGTATTTATGGGTATGGGAGAACCTCTCGATAACTTTGCAGAGGTTGTCAGGGCTGTGGAGATATTTACTCATCCTGAGGGCTATGGATTATCTCACAGACATATTACTGTATCCACGGTGGGACTGGTTCCTGAGATGGTAAAATTTATACACGAGGTAAATGCAAAACTGGCTGTCTCCTTAAACGCAACTACAGATGAGACTCGTTCAAAGATTATGCCGATCAATCAAAAATATCCTATTCAGATGTTAATTGATACCACACAGCAACTTCCAGTGAAGAGGGGTGATAGGATCACAATTGAGTATGTTGTAATAAGAGATGTAAATGATTCGGTAATGGATATGAAGCGTCTGGTCAGACTGGTCTCAACATTCCCTGCAAAGATCAATCTAATCCCATACAATCCGAACCCATTTACGAAGTATGAGGCTCCATCAAAGGAGCTTATGACAAAACTTTTGAGAATATTGCTGGACAATAATGTGACAGCCATAATCAGAGCGAGCAGGGGACAGGATATAATGGGAGCCTGTGGACAGCTCGCCACTATAGAGGAGGGGAAATAATGAAAAAGAGTATTATTGGAATTATTGGCGGTAGTGGACTTTATCAGATTGAGGGACTCAAGGTAAAGGCTGAAAAGAGGATTAAAACTCCATTTGGAGAGCCTTCTGATAAATTTATTGTTGGAGACCTAAATGGAGTGGAGCTTGTCTTTCTGGCGAGACACAGTCGCAGGCATACAATACCCCCACATCAGATAAATTACCGCGCAAATATTTACGGGTTTAAAATACTCAATGTCAGTAAGATTATATCTGTGTCTGCTGTGGGTTCTATGAAGGAGGATATCAAACCATCGCACATGGTCGTCCCATATCAATTTTTTGATAGAACAATGATGCGAGCAAGAACCTTCTTTGAGGATGGTATTGTGGCACATGTTTCACTTGCTGATGCGGTTTGTAAATCACTCGCCCACAAAATAGCACATTGTGCAAGAGAGGAGAATCTAACTGTCCACGAGGGCGGGACATATATATGTATAGAAGGACCAACATTCTCAACAAGGGCAGAATCTGAGATCTATAGAAAATGGGGAGTTGATGTTATCGGGATGACAAATCTCCCTGAGGCAAGGCTGGCGAGAGAGGCTGAGATATGCTATGCAACTCTTGCGCTCTCCACCGATTATGATTGCTGGTATGAGGCGTCAGAGGATGTGAATGCCCATATGGTGGTAGAGATAATGAAGAAGAATGTAGAGAATGCCAAGAAGGTGCTTAAAAGACTTGTATGTGAGGTTGATGCAGAAGAGGTTTGCAGCTGTAACAATGCACTTTCAACTTCAATAGTCACATCTCCAAAATATATCTCAAAAGCGACATATAAAAAATTGAAGCCGATTATTGGCAAATATATCAAAAGCCCGAGATAAATTTTGAGATTATTCCTGTTTGCACTTCTGTTTTGTTGAGGTAAAGAATGGGAACTTTAATGATTCAAAAAGATGATTATTTGTGTGTGGAGAAGTGTTTTTTAAGTTAGATTGAAATATGATGTGCTGGATATTTTCAGAATGTTTAATTTGATAAAATAGTATGAAGAATATGATTTTTCATTTTTTCATTTTTTATATTAGAGGATTAGAATATGAATTTTAGGATGTGGAAGAAGGCGCTCCAGATAATACCAAGGATATCAAAAGAAGAATTTGCAAAATTAGATTTTATATCAAAATGGCTGATAATCACTCGTGCAGCAGTCCTTGTAATGACATTTACGTCTGCAGCAATAGGTGGCATTCTGGCTTTTAGAGATGGTATGTTCAATGCAGTAAATTTCATTATTTGCACGATTGGATTGATAATGGCACATGCTACCAATAATATGATAAATGATTTTACAGACTATATCAAAGGTGTGGATAAGAATAATTATTTCAGAATTCAGTATGGCCCCCATCCTTTAATTGAAGGGCTGATGAACAGGAAGGAGTTCTTTTTATATCTTATAATTACAGGGGTGGTCGCCGCAGGATGTGGATTTTATTTTGTATGGCTTTATGGACTTCCAGCCCTCTATCTGATGCTGTCTGGTGCGTTCTTTGTACTTTTTTATACGTTTCCTCTCAAATATCTGGGTCTTGGAGAGATTGCAGTGCTTCTTGTCTGGGGGCCACTTATGGTGGGTGGGACATATTATGTTGTAAGTGGAAGTCTGAGTTTTAATGCAATAATAGCCTCATTACCTTATGGAATCGGGACGACCACAGTACTTTTTGGTAAGCACATAGACAAACTTGAGATGGATAAAGAGAAGGGCATAAGAACACTACCGGTTATTCTTGGAGAAAATGTCTCCAGAATATTAGTTGTCTTAATGATGACTTTTGAACTGATCTTTGTTCTATATCTCATTCTCCATGGATATTTCTCTCTCACAATGTTGATTGTACTATTGTCTCTAAGAACATTAATACTTTCAATTAAAGAGTATATAAAGCCGAGACCTGCCGAAAGACCGGATATATGCCCTCCAGAGATCTGGCCTCTCTGGTTTGTAGCAATAGCCTTCTATTTTAATAGGAGATTCGGGCTATTATTCCTATCTGGTCTGCTACTTGAGATAATACTGAAGATCTCTGGTATAGAACTTTCTATTTATAAAATAATGCCTGACTCAGGTTTTTAACTTTTTAAAAAAATGCTCTTGATAGATGGACAACAATCAAGATACTCAATCTATCTAATAAATCCTCTTATCGTATTTAATGAAAGATATAAAAGAGATTATTGACAATCAAGTATTCGTAGGACCTTACAAAATTTGCTTATTCTGAACCAGTGACAACTCAATTCTCTGGAAATTGTAAAAATACCTGTATCAAATCGACATTCCTCAAACTACCTGGGCTTTATTGAGCTCTTGAGCATAAAGAGCATATAATCGGTAAAGACCGGCGCATACTTCTCTGAGAGTGCCTGTGCAGACTCATTTCCCGAAGAGGCGAGTGTTGAATTGATATTTCTATCAATCCTTGAGAGTGCCTTTTCAAATGCCTTTTTTGCCACATATGGTTTTTGTAGCCCGTCATTTGCAAGGGCAATACAATAATATTTTAGTGAAAATGAGAGAATATTGTTTTCACAGAGATAGAGTGCCTCCTTATAATCTCCTAACTTCGATTTGACAATCCCCTTCATGATCTGTGTTGTAAGATATCTTATCTTTAGATTGGATTTGAGAAACAGATTCTCTGCCTCGCTAAATGAGGAGAGCGCATCCTGATAATTGTTTGCAAAGAAGTAAAATAATCCAACGGTAAAATATACATCTGCAAGGTCTACATACTTTTTATTTTCTTTATAATATTTTCTAGCAGATTCGATCTCGTTTAGTGCCTCATCAAATCTATTGAGTGAGGCAAGTACCACTGATGAGTTTACCTTCATCTCAAAATAGAGATTTCTGTCCTGAATTTTCTGATATAGATCAGCCGCTATCCGGTACCCCTCAAGAGCCTTATCATAATCTCCGCTCATATAAAGAATGGCAGCCCTGTTTGCAGATATCCTCGCGATACTCCTCTCGTCTTTTACTGGTTGAGACCTGTACCTCTCCTCATATGAATTGAGAATTTCCATGGCAAAACTGTATTACTTCTCTGTAACGAGAGAGTAGATATTGTCTATCATGCAGTTTTCATAGTAGCTGCTATTCTGTGATTTGCACAGTTCAGATGAAACTCCCTGATATGGTATGAGGAACATTCCAATCATAATTGCCAATAAATATTTTTTCATGTTAACCTCCTTGAAGTTTACTCAAGAAAAATAAGTTCTATATTTACCGGATGGGGAATATATACATAAGGCTCTCCGAGATGGAGAATCGCCCTTATTGTTCTATCCATCTCTCTTAAGCCAGTTGATTTCAGTATTTGATGCTTTTCAACATAGCCATTCTGTGCAAGTGTAAGTTCTACAATAGCAGTCCTCTTCTTCTTTTCCATTAACTTCTTCTGATATACAACAGGTACCAATCTGTTAGTCTTCTCCTGAATAAATATTCTTGCCAGTTCTATATCCTGTTCAAGGCTACTTTCTAATTTTCCTGTATTATACTCTGTGTTTGAGAAATTGCTGTGTAATTGAATATGTGCTGATGTGGACTGTTGTTGAATGTTGGTGATTGATTTGTTGTTCATAAGTTCAGCGGTTATAATAGATTTATTGTTGATAAGAAAATCGGAATTACCCTTTTTATTATAAAGTATCCTGACTCTCATCATATCGTTATTAAGCGACAAATTTGAGGATACCGCCTTATTTGACTCCTGTGTAATTGACCTGTTTTGTGAGATGTTATAATTTGTCAGGACCGTGATTCTTTTAAGATCTTTAAAGTTTTTCAATTCTGGCTGATTATCTGCAACAGTCTCTTCGGACTTGTTTTGTGGTTTAAGGGTCAACGATCTTTTAATATCTGTAAAAGAAGTGTTGTTTGCAACAGCCTTCTGAAC